>NZ_JBHXAY010000098.1:0-24437 GCF_042728775.1 Nocardia sp. NPDC060259 | reverse complement strand
GCGCCGAACCATCACCGCTGTCCCGGCAGCGAGATCGCGCGGGCCGAGCTCGACGCGCACAGGGACACCGTGCTCAGGTGTCCGGGGCGGCGTCGTCGTCAGCTCAGCGCTTTTCCTTGAAGGCGTCGACCAGCTTCTTGCAGAGGTCGGTGAAGCGCTTGCGCGCGGCCTGCTGGTCCGCGTTCAGGCCGTCGGTGGAATCGGGGGAGTAGACGACGAGATGGGCATCGTCGATCAGGTCCTCCGGCATCAGATCGATGATCGTGGTGCCCTTGCCCTCGCCGGACGGGATGCCGAAGTCGACCTCCTTCAGCGCGTTGATCTCGTCCCGCGCGGCCGAGATCACGTCCTCGGCAACGGTTCCCGTCACCTGCTTGGCCGCCGTCTCGGGCTTGCGGTCCTTGCTCACCGCATCCGGGGAATGCACGGCCTTGCCGTCGGCGAAGACCTGCAGCACCGGCCGCAGGTCGGTGCGCTGGGACCAGCCGTCGGGGATCGTGGTCACGCTGATCAGGGGTAGCGGCGCCGGCTCGGCGTTGGCGACGGCGCTCACGCCGGGCAGGGCGAGAGCGCAGACGAGCAATCCGGTCATGGTCAGGCGCATGGGTTCCCCTCGGTCGAAAAACGATGTGTCGGTGTCGCGTCGGGGGTCAGCGTAGCCCGGGCGGGTTGTTCAGGTCACCCGCGGAATAGGTATCGCACGCCTTGACCGAACCGGTCTTGTAGCCGGTGAGGAACCACTTCTGGCGCTGCTCGGACGATCCGTGCGTCCACGACTCGGGATTGACACCGCGCCCGGCGGAGCGCTGGATGCGGTCGTCGCCGACGGCGTTGGCGGCCGAGAGCGCGTCGCGGATGTCGTTGTCCGACAGCGGCTTCAGGAACGGCTGGGTGCTGCCCGGCGCGGGCTGCTTGTCGGCGTAATGGGCCCAGATGCCCGCGTAGCAGTCGGCCTGCAGCTCGGTGCGGACCGCGCCGGACTTGGCGCCCTGCGGGTCGCGCTGGGCCCGGCCGATGTCGCCGAGCTGGTTCTGGATGTGGTGGCCGACCTCGTGCGCGACCACGTATTCCTGGGCCAGCGGGCCCGCGCTGGCGCCGAACCGGTCGGTGAGATCCTGGAAGAAGGCGGTGTCGAAGTAGGCGGTCTGGTCGGCGGGGCAGTAGAACGGGCCGACGTCGCTGGTGGCATTGCCGCAGCCGGTCGACACGGCGCCGGAGAACAGCACCAGCTGGGGCTCGACATAGCGGGTACCGGTCTGCTTGGGCAGTTCCTGCGACCACACCCCGTCCAGGCTCTGCGCGGTCGCCACCACCCGGCAGTCGACGTACTTGTTGGCGTCGGCGCCGGTCTTGCAATGGCTCGGGGTGCCCGCGGTGCCCGGCTGACTCTGCTGGGTGTCCTGCACGCCGGTGAAGTTGCCGAGCACCGACCCGGGATCACCGCCGAGGAGCAGCGTGATCACGAGCAGGATCAGACCACCGGCGCCGCCACCGACGGCGAGCTTGCCACCCATACCGGGGCCGCCGCCGGAGGAGGCCCGGCCGGGATCGATCTCCATACCTTCGTTGAAGGTCATCGCGGTACTCGCCTTCGCTCGGTTGTCCAGCTGTCCTGCAGCGCGATTCACCGCGGGCGGACCCTCGCCGGCGGGCATGCGTCACAAGCTTGACACGGCGCGGCGAGATATCGGTTTTCCCTCGGGGATCGTGTCTCACTACGATGGCAGTGCACCTGGTCTTCCCCGCCGGTGCGACGAGTCCGCAAAAGTCTGTCGAAAGGAATACCGTGCTGCGCACCCACTTGGCTGGTTCGCTGCGAAGCGAGCACGCCGGTCAGACCGTCACCCTCACCGGCTGGGTGGCCCGGCGTCGTGACCACGGTGGCGTGACCTTCATCGATCTGCGCGACGCCTCCGGTGTCGCGCAGGTGGTTTTCCGCGAGGGCGAAGCTGCCGAACAGGCCCACAAGCTCCGCGCGGAATTCTGTGTGCAGGTCACCGGTGTGGTGGAGCAGCGTCCCGACGGCAACGAGAACCCCGAGCTGCCGACCGGGCAGATCGAGGTCAACGTCACCGACCTGGTCGTGCTCAACGAGAGCGCCCCGCTGCCGTTCCAGCTCGACGAGACCCCCGGCGACGAGGCCCGCCTCAAGTACCGCTACCTCGATCTGCGCCGCGAAGGCCCCGGCCACGCCATCCGGCTGCGCTCCAAGGTCAACGCCGCCGCGCGCGACGTGCTGGCCCGCCACGAGTTCATCGAGGTGGAGACCCCCACGCTGACCCGCTCGACCCCCGAGGGCGCCCGCGACTTCCTGGTCCCCGCGCGCCTGCAGCCGGGCAGCTTCTACGCCCTGCCGCAGAGCCCGCAGCTGTTCAAGCAGCTGCTGATGGTCGGCGGCATCGAGCGCTACTTCCAGATCGCGCGCTGCTACCGCGACGAAGACTTCCGCGCCGACCGTCAGCCCGAGTTCACCCAGCTCGACATCGAGATGAGCTTCGTGCGCCAGGAGGACGTGATCCTGCTGGCCGAGGACATCCTGGTCGCGCTGTGGAAGCTGGTCGGCCACGACATCACCACCCCGATCCCGCACATGACCTACGCCGAGGCGATGCGCCGCTTCGGTTCGGACAAGCCCGACCTGCGCTTCGGTATCGAGATCACCGAGCTCACCGACTACTTCGCCAACACCCCGTTCCGGGTGTTCCAGTCCGAGTACGTCGGCGCGGTCGTCATGCCGGGCGGCGCGAGCCAGCCGCGGCGTCAGCTCGACGCCTGGCAGGAATGGGCCAAGCAGCGCGGCGCCAAGGGCCTGGCCTACATCCTCGTCAACGAGGACGGCACCCTGGGCGGGCCCGTCGCCAAGAACCTGACCGACGCCGAGCGGGATGGACTGGCCAAGCAGGTCGGCGCCGAGCCGGGCGACTGCGTGTTCTTCGCCGCGGGCGCGGTCAAGTCGAGCCGGGCCCTGCTCGGTGCCGCACGCGGCGAGATCGCCCGCAAGTGCGACCTCATCGACCCGAACGCCTGGGCCTTCGTCTGGATCGTCGACGCGCCGATGTTCGAGCCCACCGCCGAGGCCACCGCCAGCGGTGACGTCGCCCTCGGCTACTCGGCCTGGACCGCGGTGCACCACGCGTTCACCTCACCCAAGCCGGAGTCGATCGACACCTTCGACACCGACCCGGGTTCGGCGCTGGCCTACGCCTACGACATCGTCTGCAACGGCAACGAGATCGGCGGCGGTTCCATCCGTATCCACCGCCGCGACGTGCAGGAACGCGTGTTCCAGGTGATGGGCATCGGCCACGACGAGGCGCAGGAGAAGTTCGGCTTCCTGCTCGACGCCTTCGCCTACGGCGCCCCGCCGCACGGCGGCATCGCCTTCGGCTGGGACCGCATCACCGCGCTGCTGGCGGGCGAGGACTCGATCCGCGAGGTGATCGCGTTCCCGAAGACCGGTGGCGGCGTCGACCCGCTCACCGACGCACCCGCCCCGATCACCGCGCAGCAGCGCAAGGAGGCCGGTATCGACGCCAAGCCCGAGGTCAAGGGCGACGGCAAGGCCGCCGACGCGCCGAAAGCTGTTGCCGCCGAGAAATAGCGGTCGCTGACCGCAGCCGGTACCTTCTGGTCAGTTCCCGTGCCGCCCCCGGCGGCACCGACCAGAAGGGCCACCGGTGCTGCATCTGCGTGTGATCAGTCCGCCCGAGCAGACCGACGCCCTCGTGCGGGCGCTCGAAGCCGACGCGGGGGTCACCCATCTGACGGTCGCGCGCGGGATCGCCGTGGAACCACAGGGCGATCTCGTGCAGGCCGACGTGGCACGCGAGGCCGCCAACAAGGTCCTCGCCGACATCAAGGCCCTCGGGATCGAGCAGACCGGTGGCATCACGCTCGGACCCGTCGAAGTGGTGCTCTCCGATGCCGCCGACCGGGCGGTCAGGGCCGCGCCCGGTGACCCGAGCGAAGCTGTGGTCTGGGAGCAGCTGCTCGAGGAGACCCACGAGGAGTCCTCGCTCAACGCGACCTTCGTCGCGTTCCTGACCATCGCCTGCCTGCTGGCCTCGATCGGGGTGGCGACGAACTCGCCGGTCACCATCGTCGGCGCCATGGTGGTCGGCCCCGAGTTCGGGCCGCTGGCGGCGCTGTCGGTGGCGCTGGTGCGCCGCAACTGGCGGCTGGCGCGGCGCTCGGTGATCGCGCTGGCCGTGGCCTTCCCGGTCGCGATGGTGATCACGCTGGCCGCGACCCTGCTGTGGGAGCGGCTCGGCTGGATCACCACCGAAGGCGTTGTCGACGCCCACGACGTGGACTTCATCTACCAGGTCGGGCCGTTCTCGCTGGTCGTGGCGATCCTGGCGGGAGCGGCCGGCATGCTGTCGCTGGTGACGGCGAAATCGGCGGCCCTGATCGGCGTGTTCATCTCCGTCACCACGGTGCCCGCCGCCGGGTACGCGGTGGTGGCGGCGACCATCGGCCAGTGGCACCGCGCGTTCGAGTCGGTGGGTCAGCTGGCGGTGAACCTGCTCGGCATCGTCGTCGCGGGCGTCCTCGTGCTCGAGCTGCGGCCGCGCGCGGGCGACGAGGCGGGTCCGGTCGGCCGGTTCAAGCGGGCCATCGGGATGCGCACCCCGCTGCGGCACTGAACTCCGGGCTCAGACCCGGGCGACCGGTCCCGCGGTGAGCATCCGGTAGGAATAGGTCACCGCGATCGCGCACACCGGGCCTGCGACGAACAGGCCGAGCCCGCACAGCGCCAGACCGACGATGGTGACCAGAGTGACCGTCAACGCGAGCAGCAGCGAGGCCCACAGGTTGGCCAGTACCAGCACCGCGCTCGCCTTGATCGCCTCCAGCGGACCGTAGTCCTGATCGATGACGAAGTGCAGCGAGAACATGCACAGGAAGCCGACCACCAGGCCGGGCAACAGGCACAGCGACGAGGCGAGCAGGGTCGCGGCGAAGGCGAGCAGTGCCGTCAACAACACATTGCCCGCGTTCACGAATCGGAAGAACGACCCGAAAGCCGGTGGGTAACCGTCGGTTTCGTAGAGCGCGCCGCGGATCATCACCGCCTGCAGCAGCCACAGCCCCACCGCGACCGCAAGGAACAGGAACAGCACGGTGAACAGCGAGGTGGGATCGAAGATCTGGACGATCGCGAGGACGGCCAGATAGAGGAGCACGCCGACCGCGGTGACGCCGAGCCACGGACCCGGATTGGTGCGGAACCGCTCCCAGCCGTAGCTCAGCGAGCGGCCGATATCGAGTGCTTGTGCTCCCGAATGGTAGTAACCCGGCGTCTGCCCGCCGCCGGTGCCCGACACGCCGGGCGCGGGGGCGGCGCCATACCCGGGATTGTTCGGTTTCGCCTGCGGCGTGCCGTAACCGGGACCGGTGCCCGCCGGCCCGTACTGTGGTGTGGCGGCGGCCGGTCCGGCAATCGGCGGCGCGGGCTCGAGCGGTTCCTCGCCGTACTGCGCGGCGCCGGGCCCTTCGAATTGCGGATAGCCTGCGCCACCGGCCATTCCATGCCTGCTCGGTCCGGAACCGGACGCGGGCGGCTGCCCCTGTCCCTCATGGCGGCCCGTGCCATCGGCGAACTGTCCGCCACCGCCGGAGCGCGGCGACCCACCCGGTGAATCGCTCGATGCGGCGTACGGTGTGTCGGTCACTGTGGTAGACCTTTCGACTCAACCGGTTTGCGGTGTGGCGCACAGCAGTTGACGATGAGAAAACCCGACGACAGTCGGGTGTGTCAAGCGAACAGTCACACTCGCGCAACCTCGGTGCCAACACGCCGGGCGACGCGGAAAGGTTGTGTAACCGCTCGCTAGAAGTGACCAGGTACGAGTAGCTTGAGAGGCGATGACCGCACTATTGGCCGAACGCGCCGCCGACGTCGTGTCCGCAGCACAACAGTTGCTCACAAAGCGAATGGGTGCTGCGGTGAAACTGAGTGATCCGATGGAGCTCAGTGGCAGTGGTAGGACGACAGTCCTACGCGTGCGTGTTGCGGAAAACGCCTTTTCGCTGCCGCGCACGCTGATCGTGAAGCAGGTGCGCGGTTCTGCTCAGGACCGCAGCACCGGTGGCATGGCACCTGGAGTCACCAGCATCGACGCGGCATTCCTGCGCGAGGCGGTGTCCTACCAGTTCACCACCGCGCTGAGCCGCGAACAGCGCCCTGGCGCCTACCTGATCGCGCACAGCGTGCCCGACCGGCTGCTGGTGCTGTCCGATCTGGGCGACAACGCGTTGCTCACCTCCGTGCTGCAGACCCGCGCCGAGCCGGGCACCCGTAACGCGCTGATGGCCTTCGCGCAGGCGCTGGGCCGGATGCACGCCGCGACCGTCGGCCGCGAACCGGACTTCGTCGCCCTGATGCGCCGGGTCGACTCGGTGCATCGCGTCGACGGGATCGCCCAGCAGGCCCAGGCCGCGATCGCCGATGTCCCCGGGCTGCTCGAGGCCGAGCTCGGCATCGAGGTGCCCGGCGAGATCGCCGAGCGCATCGTGCACGGCAACCGCCTGTTCACCGGCGGCCGGTATCGCGCGTTCAGCCCGTCGGACCTGTGCCCCGACAACGTGATCATGAACGACGAGGGCGCCCGGTTCCTCGACTACGAGTGGGGCGGTTTCCGTGACGCCACCCTCGACATCGCCTACGCGCTGGTCTCGTTCCCGGGTTGCCTGTGCGATTTCGAGCTCTCGCGCAGCCGCGCCAGGGAGATGGTCGAGGCCTGGCGCTCGGTCGTGGTCGGGGTGTGGCCGTCGCTGGCCGACGACACCGTGCTGGCCGAGCGAATCCTCGAGGCGCGCCTGATCTGGGTGTGGCTGTCGACGTACTGGTTCCTGCCCGCCGATCACACCCGCATCGCCACCGCGCGCGAACACGGCCTGTCCGTGCCGCGCTCGGAGGCCCTGATCAACCGCTGGTCGGCCCTGGCCGAGGACGCGCGGGTCACCGGGGACGACGCCGTCGGCGACTTCGCCGAGCAGGTGTCGGCGATGCTGGAAGAGCGCTGGGCGGAGTAAGCGAGCCAGACGAACGCAGGGGGGTTGCGTGTTTTCCAGCTACGGCGCGATGTCTGCACCGATCGACGTAGCTGTGCGAGGATTTCCATGGACGACCGATCTGTTGCCGCACCATCGCCTGCATCGCGCCGGGATTCGGCAGCTGGTCCCGAGCCGGACATGGATCGGTTCGTCGATTTCCTGCGCGCGGTGTCGATAGTTGTTGTCTGCGTAGGACACTGGCTCGTCATCGCACCGGAGTACCAGGACGGCGAGCTCGTCGTGCCGGAGATTCTCCTGCTGATTCCCTGGACACAGTGGCTGACACTCGGCATGCAGGTGATGCCGCTGTTCTTTCTTGCCGGCGGATCCACCGCGGCCCACTCGTGGACAAGGAGGAAGCGCGAATCCGCGGAGTGGGCGCACAGCCGGGCGCTTCGCCTGCTCGTGCCGACCGCCCTGTACGTCGGTATCGCGATCCCGATTCTTGCTCTTGCCGGCGCGCTCGGGCTGAATGCCGGCATTCGCGCGGATGTCGGCTGGTTGCTGGCGTCGCATTTCTGGTTCCTGCCGGTCTATCTGGTCGTCTCGACCCTGACGCCGTGGCTGTTCGCCGCGCACATCCGATGGGGTTCTGCTGATCGCGCCCGCGCTGCGCGGGCTGCTGGCCCGGCAGGCTGTCTGGGCGAGAGTTCGCGCGATCTCGGCATCGAGTATGACCGTGTACCTGTGGAACTTCGTCCCGGTTGTCACGGTGGGGACGCTGTTGTTGTCGACCGGAATCGCGCCGGAGTTCACTGTCGGTTCGGGCGGATGGTGGTTGCAGCGTTTCGTGTGGCTCACTGTGCTGGCCGCCGTGATGATGGTCGTGCTGGCAGCTGTCCGGCCCGTGCAGAATCGGTTCGTCGGTGCTGTCTACCGGGGTGTCGGCAGTGATATTCGTGTGCTTCCAGGCCTGGTCTCGGTTGGCTGGATGGCAGCGTTCCTTCCGCTGTGTTTCTGGACGTTTTCCGGGCTCGGATATTCCGGTGTGCTGACTGTGCCGGCGTTGCTCATGTTCGCCGGGGGAATGGTGATCCTGGGCCGGTTGTCGATTCAGCGAGGCGCTGCGGCGTAGTTTCCCCGGCGACGTGCTCAGTCCAGCGGGGTCGGCCTCGGTTCGACGCGCCCACCCGCCGGGACGGCGAACGACACGCCGTGCCGCACGCCGGTCGCCGGGTCGGTGACGTCGGCGACATAGAACCAGTCCATCTGCGTCTGCGCCGGGGTCACCTCGAGCACGCCGAAACCGTGCGAGTCGAGCTCGGTGTAGCGCAGGTGGTGATTGGCCGCCTTGATGGCCTCTTCGGCCGGAACCGACGCGGTGCGCGGCGGCATCTTCAGCAGGTCACCGACGCTGGAGGAGGTCACCGACGGGATGACGAACTCGGCGCCGACCGTGGGACCGCCGGGATAGTCGGCGGCGTTCAGCGGCAGATCGGCGGCCCAGGAGGTGTGGATGTCGCCGGTGAGGAACACGACGTCGCCCACCTTGTTGTCGGCGATGGTCCGGAACAGGGTGTGCCGGTCGGCGGTGTAGCCGTCCCACTGGTCGCCGTTGACGGTCAGGCCGCCCTGCGGGATGCCGAGCGCCTCGGTGATCGCCTGGGTGGTCGCCGGTTCCAGCGGCGGGAACACCAGCGGCGCGACCATCACCGAGTTGCCGATCAGCTTCCACTGCGCGGGGGAGGAGGTCAGGCCCGCGGTCAGCCAGTCCATCTGGGCGCGGCCGGTGATGGTGCGGGCCGGGTCGTCGGCGTTGCGCCAGCCGGCGCCGGGGCCCGCCTCGTGGTCGCGGTAGCTGCGCAGGTCCAGCATCGACAGTTCGGCGAGGGTGCCGAACCGCAGCCTGCGGTAGATCTGCACCTCGGTGCCGGTGCGGGTGGCGCGCACCGGCATCCACTCCAGGTAGGCCTGCGCGGAGGCGGCGCGGCGGGCGCTCCACGGACCGTGCACGGCCGGATCGTGGTTCTCCGAGCCATCGCGCCAGGAGTTGTCGGCCGACTCGTGATCGTCCCAGGTGCAGATGAACGGCACCGACGCGTGCAGCGCCATCAGGTCGGAGTCGGTCTTGTACTGGCCGTGCCGGGTGCGGTAGTCGGCGAGGGTGACGATCTCGTTGGCGGGCTCGTGCGCGCGCACCGCGCCGCCGCGCCCGGTGTACTTGCCGCGACCGTACTCGTAGAGGTAGTCGCCCAGGTGCACGACCGCGTCCAGGTCGGTGCGGGCGGCCAGGTGCCGGTAGGACCCGAACCAGCCCGCTTCCCAGTTGGAGCAGGAGACAAGGCCAAGACGTAGCCGCTCGATGTCGCTGTCGTTCGCGGGCGCGGTCCGGGTGCGGCCGACCGGGGACGTCTCGCCGAGGGCGGTGAAGCGGTAGAAGTAGTCGGTGGCGGGCGCAAGGCCGGTCGCGTCGACCTTCACGGTGTGGTCGGTATCGGCGGTGGTGGTCACCGTGCCCGAGGCGGCGATGCCGGCGAAGGACTCGTTCGCGGAGATCTCCCAGCGGACCGTCGCGGGGGCGCCCAGGCCGGAGCCGGGGGTGGCGTCGTCGGCGACGCTGACGCGAGTCCACAGGATCACCGCGCCGGGCAGCGGGTCACCGGAGGCGACACCATGGCGGAATACCGCGCTCGCCGCGTGCGCCGTCGCGGAACTCAGCACCACGACCGCGGCCGCCGCCGTCCCGCCTGTGAACAGGGTGCGCCGGGCGAACTGCCCTGTCGCGGAGGTGATGACGGCGTTGTTTTCGACCACGAGGAGCGATCTCATCCCACGAACCGGCTTACGCGCAAGTCTTGTTCGTAAAGTTGGTCGATCGTTCAATTTTTGGTCGGGCCGCCTCCGCCGCCGCGAACCTGTCCGACCGCGTCGGTACCCTGCTCGACGTGAGCGAGAGCCTGTTCGACGTGCCCGGAGAACGCGCCGCGCCCGAGCACGGTCTCGACGCGGTGGTCCGGCGCGACCCCGGTGCGCCGCTGGCGGTCCGGATGCGGCCGCAGTCGCTCGACGAGGTGATCGGCCAGCAGCATCTGCTCGGTCCCGGCTCGCCGCTGCGCCGCCTGGTCGAGGGCTCGGGCGCGGCCTCGGTGCTGCTCTACGGCCCGCCGGGCACCGGCAAGACCACCCTGGCCTCGCTGTTGTCGCAGGCCACCGGCCGCCGGTTCGAGGCGCTGTCGGCCCTGTCGGCGGGGGTCAAGGAAGTCCGTGCCGTCATCGACGTGGCGCGCCGCAGGCTGTCGGTGGGGGAGCAGACCGTCCTGTTCATCGACGAGGTGCACCGATTCTCCAAGACCCAGCAGGACGCGCTGCTGGCCGCGGTCGAAAACCGGATCGTGCTGCTCGTCGGCGCGACCACGGAGAACCCGTCGTTCTCCGTGGTGTCACCGCTGCTGTCGCGCTCGCTGGTGCTACAGCTGCAGTCGCTCACGCCCGCGGACATCCGGCAGGTCCTCGATCGCGCGATCGCCGATCCACGCGGACTGGCGGGCGAGTACAAGGTCACCGACGACGCGCTCGACCACCTCGTGCGCATCGCGGGCGGTGACGCGCGGCGCGCGCTGACCGCGCTGGAAGCCTCGGCCGAGTCCTCGCTCGACGGCACGGTCGACGTCGAACTGGTCGAGGCCAGTGTCGACAAGGCCGCCGTCCGCTACGACCGCGCGGGCGATCAGCACTACGACGTGATCAGCGCCTTCATCAAGTCCATCCGCGGCTCCGACGTCGACGCGGCCCTGCACTACCTGGCGCGGATGCTCACCGCGGGCGAGGACCCTCGCTTCATCGCCCGCCGCCTGATGATCCACGCCAGCGAGGACATCGGCATGGCCGACCCGATGGCCCTGCAGACCGCCACCGCCGCCGCCCAGGTGGTGCAGCTGGTCGGCCTGCCCGAGGCCAAACTGGCCCTGGCCCAGGCCACCATCCACCTCGCCACCGCGCCCAAGTCCGGTGCGGTGACCTCGGCGCTGGGCGCCGCCATGGCCGACATCGCCGCGGGCAAGGCGGGCGCGGTGCCACCGCACCTGCGCGACGGCCACTACGCCGGTGCCGCCGCCCTCGGCAACGCCAAGGGCTACAAGTTCCCGCACAACGCCCGCGAGGGTGTGCTCGCCCAGCAGTACCCGCCCGACGACCTGGTCGGCACGGACTACTACCAGCCGACCGACCACGGTTTCGAGCGCGAGGTCGGCGGCAGGCTCGGCAAACTGCGCCGCATCATCCGCGGGAACTAGCCCCGCGCACGGTGTCACCGAGACCACGGACTCCGGCGGAAAACAGGTGGAATGCAGGCGGTAAGCTGGACTGCTGTGCAGACCCACGAGATTAGACGGCGTTTCCTGGACCATTTCGTCCGTGCCGGACACACCGAGGTGCCCAGTGCCTCGCTGATCCTGGCCGACCCCAACCTGCTGTTCGTCAACGCAGGCATGGTCCAGTTCAAGCCGTATTTCCTGGGGCAGGAGGCGCCGCCGTACTCGCGCGCGACGAGCGTGCAGAAGTGCGTGCGCACCGGTGACATCGACGAGGTCGGCGTCACCACCCGGCACAACACGTTCTTCCAGATGGCGGGCAACTTCTCCTTCGGCGACTACTTCAAGGAGGGTGCCATCACCCTCGCCTGGGAGCTGATCTCCAAGTCCCAGGAGGAGGGCGGCTTCGGCTTCGATCCCGAGCGCATCTGGGTGACCGCCTACGAGTCGGACCCGGAGGCCGCCGAGATCTGGCATCGCGTCGCCGGAATCCCGAAGGAGCGAATCCAGTTCCGCGACGGCAAGGACAACTACTGGGACATGGGCGTGCCCGGTCCCGGTGGCCCCTGCTCGGAGATCTACTACGACCGCGGCCCCGCCTACGGCAAGGAAGGCGGCCCGGTCGCCGACGAGGATCGCTACCTCGAGATCTGGAACCTGGTCTTCATGCAGGACATCCGCGGTGAGCTGAGCCCCAAGCTGGGTCACCCGCCGGTCGGTTCGCTGCCGAGGAAGAACATCGACACCGGGATGGGCGTCGAGCGCGTCGCCATGCTCCTGCAGGGTGTGGAGAACGTCTACGAGACCGATCTGCTGCGCCCGATCATCGACAAGGCCGAGGAGCTGACCGGCCGTTCCTACGGCGTCGAGCACGCCGACGACGTGCGTTTCCGCGTCATCGCCGACCATGTCCGCAGCTCGGCGATGCTGATCGCCGACGGCGTGAACCCCGGCAACGACGGCCGCGGCTACGTGCTGCGCCGCCTGCTGCGCCGCATCGTGCGCTCGGCCCGCCTGCTCGGCGCCGAGAAGCCGGTGATGGCCGAGCTGATGAAGGTCGTCTCCGACCTGATGTCGCCGTCGTACCCGGAACTCGGCACCGACTTCGCCCGCATCGAAACCGTCGCGGTCGGCGAGGAGACCGCCTTCCTGAAGACCCTGAACACCGGTGAGACCCTCTTCGACAATGCCGCCACCGCGGTGAAGTCCAAGGGCGGCAAGCAGATCACCGGTTCGGACGCCTTCGCGCTGCACGACACCTACGGCTTCCCGATCGACCTCACCCTCGAAATGGCCGCCGAGGCGGGCCTTTCGGTGGACGAGGAAGGCTTCCGCTCGCTCATGGCCGAGCAGCGCAAGCGCGCCAAGGACGACGCCCAGGCCCGCAAGCACGCGCACGCCGACCTGACCGTCTACAAGGAACTGGTCGACCGCGGCGCCACCGAGTTCACCGGCTTCGACGAGCTCACCTCCGAGGCGAAGGTACTGGCCCTGATCGCCGACGGCGTGCGGGTGCCCGCCGCGCAGGCCGGTCATGACGTCGAGGTCATCCTCGATCGCAGCCCGCTCTACGCCGAGGCCGGTGGCCAGATCGCCGACCGCGGCACCATCACCGCCTCCGGTCTGAAGCTGCGCATCAACGACGTGCAGAAGATCGCCAAGAAGCTGTGGGTGCACAAGGCCACCGTCGAGCAGGGCCAGATCACCGAGGGCGATGTCGTGCTCGCGCAGGCCGATCCGGCGTGGCGCAAGGGCGCCACCCAGGGCCACTCCGGCACGCACATGGTCCATGCGGCGCTGCGTCAGGTGCTCGGTCCCAACGCCGTGCAGGCAGGCTCGCTGAACAAGCCGGGCTACCTGCGTTTCGACTTCAACTGGCAGGGTGCGCTGACCGACCAGCAGAAGGCCGACATCGAGGCCGTCTCCAATGACGCTGTCGGTGCGAACTTCCCGGTGAACACCTTCGTCACCGACCTGCCCAACGCCAAGAAGATGGGTGCGATGGCCCTCTTCGGCGAGAACTACGGCGACGAGGTGCGCGTCGTGGAGATCGGCGGCCCGTTCTCGATGGAGCTGTGCGGTGGCACGCACGTCGAGCACAGCTCGCAGATCGGCCCGATCACCGTGCTCGGTGAGTCCTCGGTGGGTTCGGGTGTGCGTCGCGTCGAGGCCTTCGTCGGCCTGGACTCCTACAGGTACCTGGCCAAGGAGCGCGCGCTGCTGGCCGGTGTCGCGTCCTCGCTGAAGGTGCCCTCGGACGAGGTGCCCGGCCGCGTCGAGCAGCTCGTGGAGCGGCTCAAGGTGGCCGAGAAGGAACTCGAGCGCACCAAGATCGCCGCGGTGCTGTCCTCGGCGGGCACGTTCGTCGAGCAGGCCGAGCGGATCGGCTCGCTGCTGCTGGTCGCCGCCGCGGCGCCCGAGGGCGTCGCCGCCGGCGACCTGCGCACCCTGGCCACCGACATCCGTGGCCGGTTCGGCAGCGACCCCGCGGTGGTCGTGCTGCTCGGCAACACCGACGGCAAGGCGCCGTTCGTGGTGTCGGTCAACAAGGCGGCCCAGGATCTCGGCATCAAGGCGGGGGATCTGGTCGGCAGCTTCGGCCCGAGCATCGCCGGTCGCGGTGGCGGCAAGCCGGAGATGGCGCAGGGCTCGGGTTCGGATCCGTCGGGTATCCCGGCCGGTCTGGCCGCGGTCCGTGCCCGGGTGGCCGAACTCGCCGGCTGATGCCAGCCACTGCTGGTCCAGCCGAACAGGACCCGGCCGACCGTCCGGACGCGGCGACCGACCCCGGACGGGGCCGTCGCATCGCCATCGATGTCGGCAGCGTGCGGATCGGGGTCGCGTCGAGCGACCCCGACGGTATACTCGCGACTCCGGTGGAGACCGTGCCGCGCGCCAAACCGGCGAAATCCGGTGGGCGCGCGGCCGGTCCACCCGCCGACATCAAAAGAATTGCCGACATCGTGCAGGAGTACGAAGCCGTCGAGGTTATCATCGGGCTCCCGCGCACGTTGCGCGGTGAAAACGGAACAGCGGCCACCATCGCGCGTAAGTTTGCCCGCGAGTTGCGCCGGGTGATCGACCCGATTCCGATACGCCTTTCCGACGAACGTTTGACTACGGTGTCTGCTGCACGTGCGCTGCGCGACAGCGGAGTTCGCGCACGTGGCCAGCGGCAGGTGATCGACCAGGCGGCAGCCGTGTCGATCCTGCAAGGATGGTTGGACGAGCGGAGTTCGGTGTTGAAGGACGCAGCAGACACGGCGAGCGTGGTCGGAGACGATGCATGACCGACCGATGGGCCAGGGCCGAGGAACGCTACCGGGCGCGGGAAGCTGATCGGCGCTACCCCCGGCGCGACGACTGGGGCCTGGACGCCCGCACGGCGCGCGACGAGCCGCCAGCGGCCGAGCCCCCCGGCTGGGACGACGAGGACGGCACCGATGTCATCCCGCGCTACGAGGACGAGGTCTACGACGACGAGCCGGAGCCCGAGCCGGAACCGGAACCGGCCGCTGCGGCACCCCGTCGGCGTCCACCCGCGGGCCGGGCGGGCGCTGCCGGAGGTGCCAAGGCCGACCGTGTGCGGGGCACAGAGGCCTCTGGCCGGGGCAAGGAGGCCTCGGGCCGCAGCAAGGCGACCTCGGGGCGGAGCAAGCGATCGCGGATCGCCTCGCGCAAGGCGGCCGAGCGGAAACGTCGCCGCCGCAACCTCTGGGCGGTCGGCGCGGTGCTGGTCGTGCTGTTCGTCTCCGCCGCCGGTTTCGCCGGCTACAAGCTGATGAGCAGCTTCGCCCCGCCCGCGGATTTCGCGGGCCCTGCCGGTGCGCTCGTCGTCGTCCAGGTGCACTCCGGTGACACCGCGACGCAGATCGCCGGCGCCATGCACGATCGGGGTGTGGTCGCCAGCCGCGAAGCCTTCTACGAGGCGGCCGTGCGGAACGCGGGGATGAACAGCGTGCAGCCCGGGTACTACGCGGTCGGTGTGAACAGCCCGGCCGCCGACGCCGTCGCCACGCTGGTCGGCGGGAAGTCGCGAGTCGGCAACGTGACCGTCTCCGAGGGCCGGTTGCTGCACGACAAGCACGACGCGAACACCGGTGGGCGCTACGACGGCATCTACCGCAAGGTCGCCCAGGCCAGTTGCTACGGCACCGACAAGAAATGCGTGACCTACGAACAGCTCGACGCCGCGGGCCAGAGTATGGACCTGGCCGGACTCGGCGTGCCCGAATGGGCGATGAAGGGCGTGCGGGAATCCCCGGACCGCTCCAGGCAGCTCGAAGGTCTGATCGCGGCGGGCAACTGGGACTTCGACCCGAGCGGGACCCCGCAGCAGATCCTGCGGCAGTTGGTGACCTCGAGCGTGCAGCGCTACGAGTCGACCGGACTGCTGCAGTCGGGCCTCACCACGAGCCTGACGCCGTACCAGACCCTGATCGCCGCCTCCCTGGTGGAGCGTGAGGCGAAGCCGCAGGACATGGGCAAAGTGGCCAGGGTGATCGTGAATCGGCTGAAGGTCGACCAGATGCTGCAGTTCGACTCGACGGTGAACTACACCCTCGACACCACCGAGGTGGCGACCACCAACGCCGACCGCGCCAGGGAAACCGCGTGGAACACCTACGCGATGCAGGGCCTGCCCGTGACTCCGATCTCGGCACCGTCGCTGGACGCGTTGCGGGCCATGGAGAATCCGGAGCCGGGGGAGTGGCTGTACTTCGTCACCGTCGACAAGGAGGGCACCACCCTGTTCACCGACAGCTATCAGGAACACCTGCGACTGGTCACCCAGGCGCAGCGCAGCGGCATCCTCGACAGCTCCAAGCCCTACGGTGGCTGAGCGTCGCAAGGCGGCGGTGCTCGGCAAGCCGATCGCGCACTCGCGTTCGCCCCAGCTGCATCTGGCCGCCTACCGCGCCCTCGGCCTGGACTGGACCTACGAGCGCGTCGAATGCGATGCCGCGCAGCTGCCCGGACTCGTCAGCGGCCTCGGCCCGGAATGGGTGGGGCTGTCGGTGACCATGCCGGGCAAGGAAGCGGCGCTGGCCTTCGCCGCCGAGCGCACCGAGCGGGCCGTGCTGGTCGGCTCGGCCAACACCCTGGTCCGCACCGAGACCGGCTGGCGGGCGGACTGCACCGACGTCGACGGCGTGTTCGGCGCGCTGCGCGGCGGCGGTGTCGAGGCGATCGACGAGGCGGTGGTGCTCGGTGCGGGCGGCACGGCACGGCCCGCGCTGCTCGCGCTGTCGGAACTGGGCGCGAAGACGGTCACCGTCGTCGCGCGCGATGCAGGCCGGGCCCGCAGTGCGGTGGCGCTGGCCGAACAGCTCGGCATGCGGCCGTCGGTCGTGCCGCTCGACGCGGAGCGGGTGCGCGCGGTGTGCGCGTCGGCGGGGGCCGTGGTGAGCACCGTGCCCGCCGAGGCGGCTGCCGCTGTCGCCGAGGCCGTCGCCGTCGCGCCGGTGGTCCTCGACGCGATCTACAACCCGTGGCCGACCCCGCTGGCCGCCGCGGTCGAGGCGGCCGGGCACACGGTCGTCAGCGGGCTGCAGATGCTGCTGAACCAGGCCTACGGGCAGGTCGAGCAGTTCACCGGTCTGCCCGCGCCACGCGCGGAGATGGCCGCGGCGCTCGCCTGATCCGCAGAATTGATACCTGTTCTAGTTTTTACCGGTTAAGGTGTTGCTCATGACCGCTTGGGTGTTGCGAGCCACCGTTCTCGGCGCGTTGGTCGTCGCCTTACGGCTGCTGCTCGGATTCGCGATGGCGTCCGCGCCGACCTACGGCACGATCTGGCGGGCGGGCTGCCTCGTCGTGATCGTGGCCGTCGTCGTCGCCTGGGGCGTGCGCGACGGCCGTTCGGGTAGTGCCGCCGATCTCACCGTGCGCTGGCTGGCCGCGGGCGCCGTCGCCGGGCTCGCCAGCGGCGCGGTGTGCTGGGTACTCGATCAGGTGCCGGGGATCGAACTCGGCGATGCAGGGGCGCTGTTCGAGCTGACGTCCGCGGCCTCGTTCATCATGCTGCTGATCTTCCTGCCCGCGCTGGCCGGTGTCGCGTTCGGTCGCCGCCGCGCGCGGCGCACCACCGAATCCGCTGCTCCCGTCACCGAACCGGAGTTCGCGCCCGCCACCTGAGACCCGTGGTGTTCGTGCCCGGCAGGTTTTCCTGCCGGGCACGACACGTCTCAGAGCAGGATGGGACCGCCGGTGGAGCCTTCGCGGGCGATCGCCGAGTAGGCCGCCGCCAGCAGCGACGGATCCGGTCCTTCGAGGCGGCCGGGCTTGGCCAGGCCGTCGAGCACCACGAAGCGCAGCACACCCGAGCGGGTCTTCTTGTCGGTCTGCATCGCGTCCATCAGCTGCGGCAGCGCGTCACCGTCGTAGGTGACCGGCAGGCCGACGCTCTCCAGGATGGTGCGATGGCGGTCGGCGGTGGCGTCGTCGAGACGACCAGCCAGCCTGCCCAGCTCGGCCGCGAAGACCAGGCCGACGGACACGGCGGCGCCGTGGCGCCAGCGGTAGCGCTCGCGGCGCTCCACGGCGTGGCCGAGGGTGTGCCCGTAGTTCAGGATCTCGCGCAGGCTCGACTCCTTGAGGTCGGCCGCGACGACGTCGGCCTTGACCTGGATGGCCCGCCGGATCAGTTCCGGCAGCACGTCACCGGTGGGATCGAGGGCGGCCGCCGGGTCGGCCTCGATGAGGTCGAGGATCACCGGGTCGGCGATGAAGCCCGCCTTGATGATCTCGGCCATGCCCGCCACGATCTCGTTGCGGGGGACCGTCTCGAGGGTGGCGAGGTCGACCAGCACGGCGCTGGGCTCGTGGAAGCTGCCGACGAGGTTCTTGCCCGCTTCGGTGTTGATGCCGGTCTTGCCGCCGACCGCCGCGTCGACCATCGCCAGCAGCGTGGTCGGCACGTGCACGATGCGCACGCCGCGCATCCAGGTGGCGGCCACGAAGCCGGCCAGGTCGGTGGCCGCGCCGCCGCCGAGGCTCACGATGGCATCGTTGCGGGTCAGCCCGATCCGGCCGAGCACCTCCCAGCAGAACCCGGCCACGGCCAGGTCCTTGCCGTCCTCGGCATCGGGGATCTCGATGCGGTGCGCGTCGATCCCGGTGTCGGCCAGTGCTTTGCGCACCACCTCGGCGGTTTCGGCCAGCGGCGGCTGATGGAAGATCGCCACGGTCCGCACGGCGTTGCCCGCGGTGACCGCCTCGACGAGGTCGCCGAGCAGCCCGCGGCCGATGATCACCGGGTACGGGTCGGCGGTGCGGACCTGGATGGTGGTCGGCTCTGTCACGTGCGCTGCTCCGATTCTTTCTGGTCGTTGTTCTTGCGTCTGCCGCCGCGTCGCCGCGGCCTGTTGCGCCGCGCGCGATCGGCCTGCGTCGCCGCGCGGTCGGCCTCGCCGGGCTGGCCGGCTCCGGTCCGCTGCCCGGTCGGCGCCGGTGTGCCGGTGCGCTGGCCCGCCGGGCGATCCGGCGATGCCGCACCGGACTGCTCGGTGCCCGCCGCGCGCGTTGCCGCCCTGCCGTCGGCGTCGCGGTTCGTCCCCGCGGCCGAGCGGATGCGGACACCGCCACGACGGGATCTGGTCCGCCGCGACCGTCGGGTACCGGTCGTCCGTGCACCGGCGGTCTCACCCTGCGGTGTGCTGCCTCGGGTGGCTGTGGCGTCACCGGCCTGTGCGGTGTCGGTTCCGGATCGTGTTGTCGCCGAACCGGTCCGGTCGATCGTGTTCTGCTCGTTCGCCCTGCGGGCGGCCGCGGCGCGCGCCCTGGCGCGTCGCCGCGCCCTTGACCGGTTGCTGCCGATACCGGGCCTGCTGGTGACCGGACCCGAAGCGGCGGAGCCGGTTCCACCGGCGGTGCGCTCGGCCTCGAGGTCGGTGCGCACCGATTCCAGGCCGAGTTTGGCCAGGATCATCCGCACCACCCGGCCGGGACTGCGCCCGTCGGTACGCACCCGGACCGTGGCGACCTCGCGGTAGAGCGGGCGCCGGATGCGCATCAGCTCGCGGTACTTGGCGCCGGGATCGGTGCCGTTGAGCAGCGGCCTGGCATTGCTCGAACCGGTGCGCCGAAGTCCTTCGCCCACACTGATTTCCAGGTAGACCACGGTCGCCGCGCGCAGCACCTCGCGGGTCTGCGCCGACAGCACCGACCCGCCGCCGAGAGAGACGACGCCGTCGTGTTCGAGCACGGCCCGGCGCACCACCTCCTCCTCGATCCGGCGGAACTCCGGCTCGCCGTCGGTGGCGAAGATCTCGGGAATGGTGCGGCCGGTGTCGGCCTCGATGCCCGCGTCGGTGTCGTAGAGCTCGACCCCGAGTTCCCTGGCCAGCTTGCGCCCGATCGTCGACTTGCCCGAGCCGGGCGGCCCGACCAGCACGACGCGCGCGCGGGGTGCGGCCGCCTGCTCGGTGTCCGTGGTCTCGCCGACCGTGCTGGGCGAGTCGCCGACGGACCCTTCGGTGCCGACAGTCGATGGGGGGCCCGCGTCGTTGTCCTCCGCGGCCCCCTCCTGCCCCTGCCCGGTCACGACGTGCGGCTGTCCGCGGGCACGTGCGGGCGGTTGCCGATCCGCTTGACGTAACTGGTGATGTTGTCGAGGGTCTCGGTCAGCGAGTCGCCGCCGAACTTCTCCAGCGCGGCCTGCGCCAGCACCAGCGCCACCATCGATTCGGCGACCACGCCCGCGGCGGGCACCGCGCACACGTCGGAGCGCTGGTGGATGGCGACGGCTTCCTCGCCGCTGGACATGTCGACGGTCGCCAGCGCGCGCGGCACGGTCGAGATCGGCTTCATCGCGGCACGTACCCGCAGGGCTTCGCCGTTGGTCATGCCGCCCTCGAGGCCGCCTGCCCGGTTGGTCGAGCGCAGCACGCCGTCGGGGCCGGGACGCATCTCGTCGTGTGCCTGGCTGCCCCGCCTGCGCGCGGTCTCGAAACCGTCGCCCACCTCGACGCCCTTGATCGCCTGGATGCCCATGAGGGCAGCGGCCAGGCGCGAATCGAGCCGCTGCTCGCCGCTGGTGAACGAACCGAGCCCGATGGGCAGGCCGTCGACGATCACCTCGACCACGCCGCCGAGGGTGTCGCCGTCCTTCTTGGCCGCCTCGATCTCGGCGATCATGGCCGCTTCGGCGTCGGCGTCGAACGCGCGGACCGGGCTGGCATCGATCGCGTCGAGATCGCGCGGGCCGGGGATGACACCGGTGGTGTTGGCCGCGGTGCCGATGGACACCACATGCGAGATCACCTCGACGCCGAAGGCCTGGCGCAGGAAGTTCCGGGCGACGGTGCCCGCCGCGACGCGGGCCGCGGTCTCGCGCGCACTGGCCCGCTCGAGGATCGGCCGGGCATCGTCGAAGTTGTACTTGAGCATGCCGGAGTAGTCGGCGTGCCCGGGGCGCGGACGGGTGAGCGGCGCGTTGCGTGCCATTCCGGCGAGCTCGGCCTCGTCGACCGGGTCGGCCGACATCACCTCGGTCCACTTGGGCCACTCGGAATTGGCGATCTCGATCGCGACCGGACCACCCATGGTCCGGCCGTGGCGCACCCCACCGACCAGGGTGACCTTGTCGGCCTCGAACTTCATCCGGGCGCCGCGCCCGTAACCGAGCCGACGGCGCGCGAGCTGTGCGGAGACATCGTCCGATGTCACCTCGACTCCGGCGACCATCCCTTCCAGGAGGGCAACGAGAGCGGGACCATGGGATTCTCCGGCAGTTATCCAGCGCAACACGCCGACCATCTTCCCATGTCGACGCGCGTAGGCGGGCACGCGGTCCGACGTGACGAGCGGCACGTCGGTGGTGCGCGGGGCAGCGCGATGGCGGCCACCGGCCCGATCGTGCTGCATCGACCCGCTCCGGAACGTCATCGGGTGCCCGCGCCAGGTGCGTGATCGGTTCGGCGCGTCGCGGTGGTCATGCCAGCGCCATCGCGGTCACGGTGGCCAGGCACATGGCCGGACCGTGCGGCACGACGCGCCGGGACGGCGCCGACCGTGCGTCTACATGTCCCAGCACCGAACGCAGCCAGTGGCTGCCCAGCACCACCGCCGCGGCCGTCGCGGTGAGCAGCGGTGCGGCGATCGCGGCCCACACCCAGGCGGGCGACCCGGCGAGCGCGGCGGCGGCGCCCAATCCCACCGCGAGTTTCACGTCGCCCGCGCCCAGCGCGGCGGGCGAGAGCAGATGGGTGACCAGGTACGGCATCGTCAGCAACGCGGCCCCGATCACCGCCGTCGCCAGGCTGTCGGTGCACAGGGCATACAGGAACACCGCGGCGGCACCGGCGCCGGTGAGCGCGTTGGGGAGCCGACGGGCATGGATATCGAGGACGCCGAGCAGCAGGCACCAGGCGATGAGCAGGCAGAACGCGGCAGTGGTCATGGATTGATCGTGCTGCGCCCTGGCCACCGGATCGAGACCTCGACCGCGAATGTGGACAACTCCGGGCGATGTGGACAACACCGTCTCCAGTTACGACGCCGACACACGCGTCCAGGCTGCGAAAAGTGCCGGGTTCGGTGCCGACGTGTCGCTCGTTCGGCGGTAGCGTTGACCCATGTGTGCTGACTACACGGGTCCCGATCACGCGGCACGACGCGGCGCCCTGCGTAACCTGCTGGTGGAGAATGGCGTCGACGCGCTGCTGGTGACCGATCTGGTCAATATCCGCTACCTGACCGGCTTCACCGGATCCAATGCCGTGCTGCTCGTGCACTCCTGGGACATGCGTGGCGCCGAGGACCGCACCGTCATCGGCACCGACGGCCGCTATTCCGCCCAGGTGGCCCAGCAGGTGCCCGATCTGCGGGCCGAGATCTCCCGGGCCACCGCGCGCCGCATCCTCGAGCTGGGCGGGGAATGGCAGCTCGGCCGGGTCGGCTTCGAGAGCCATGTGGTGACCGTCGCCGAACACCAGTCGTTCCAGGAGCAGCGGACCGGGCTGCAACTGGTGCCGACCAACGGGCTGGTCGAGCAGCTGCGCATGGTCAAGGACCCCTACGAGATCGCCCAGCTGCGTGCGGCCTGCGCGGCGGCCGACGCGGGCCTGGCGAGCCTGCTGGAGCGCGGACTGATCCGGCCCGGCCGCACCGAACGCCAGGTGGCCCGCGACCTCGAATGGGCGATGTTCGAGCACGGCGCCGAAGCCGTCTCGTTCGAGACGATCGTCGCCGCGGGCGTGAACTCCGCCGTTCCGCATCACCGCCCGACCGGCGCGGTGCTGGCCACCGGCGACTTCGTGAAACTCGACTTCGGCGCCGTCGTCGACGGCTACCACTCCGACATGACCCGAACGCTCGTGCTCGGCGCGCCCGAGGACTGGCAGCGCGAGATCTACGAACTGGTCGCCCGCTCGCAGGCGGCGGGCAGGGAGGCGCTGAAACCGGGCGCCGAGACCGCCGAGGTCGACGCGGCCGCCCGGGTCGTCATCGAGGACGCGGGTTACGGCCCGCAGTTCGTGCACGGCCTCGGACACGGGGTCGGGCTGCAGATCCACGAAGCGCCGGGAGTGGCGAAAACGAGTACCGGTACACTTCTTGCTGGCGTGGCGGTGACCGTCGAACCAGGTGTGTACCTTCCCGGCCGCGGCGGGGTCCGGATCGAGGACACGCTCGTGGTGCGCGAAGGGGTCCCGGACCTGCTCACCCTCACCAGCAAGGACCTGACCGTCGTCGAGTGACGCCGGTCCCCCAGAGACCGCAGTAAACGAACGAGGAGATCCGAGGACAGTGGCGGACACCAGCGACTTCAAGAACGGCCTTGTGCTGAAGATCGACGGTCAGCTCCAGCAGATCGTCGAATTCCAGCACGTGAAGCCGGGTAAGGGCCCCGCCTTCGTGCGGACCAAGCTGAAGAACGTCGTGTCCGGCAAGGTCGTCGACAAGACCTTCAACGCGGGCGTCAAGGTCGAGACCGCGACCGTCGACCGTCGCGACATGACCTACCTGTACCACGACGGCACCGACTACATCTTCATGGACGGTGACACCTACGACCAGATCTCCATCCCGGAGGCCACCATCGGTCAGGGTGCGCGCTTCCTGCTGGAGAACATGGGCGTGCAGGTCGCCGTGCACGAGGACGCGCCGCTGTTCGTCGAGCTCCCCGTCACGATCGAGCTCGTCGTGCAGCACACCGACATCGGCCTGCAGGGCGACCGCTCCACCGGTGGCACCAAGCCCGCCACCCTCGAGACCGGCGCCGAGGTCCAGGTCCCGCTGTTCATCAACACCGGTGACAAGCTGAAGATCGACTCGCGCGACGGCAGCTACCTCGGCCGCGTCAACGCCTGATCGTGACGGACTCGCCGGCAGACAAGAAGGGCTCGTTCAAGAAGCTGGGCGCGCGCCACAAGGCGCGCCGCCGGGCCGTCGACCTGCTGTTCGAGGCGGAGGCGCGCGATGTCGACGTCTCCGACCTGCTCGCCGAACGCGCTGACCTCGCGACCCGCGACCAGAGCGTGGCCCCCGTGCACGCCTACACCTCGGTCCTGGTCGAAGGCGTCGCCGACGACCTGGACCGCGTCGACGGCACCATCGAGGGCTACCTGCAGGACTGGACGCTGTCCCGCCTGCCTGCCGTCGACCGGGCGATTCTGCGGATCGCGGTGTGGGAGTTGTTCCACGCCACCGACGTTCCCCCGGTGGTCGCGGTCGACGAGGCCGTCGAGCTGGCCAAGGAGCTGTCCACCGACGACTCCCCGTCGTTCGTGAACGGTGTGCTCGGCCAGGTCGTGCAGGTGGCGCCGCAGGTGCGCGCCGCCGCGGCCGCCACCAGGGCAGCGCGTCCCGCGCCGGAGGACCGGTCGTGACGAACAAGTACCTCGTGATGGTCATGCGCACACCGAATTTCGACCAGTCCGTGGTCGAACCGCACCGCGCGTTCCTGCAGGAGCTGCTCGCCAAGGGCCAGCTGCAGGAGAGCGGCAGGTTCACCGACGGCACCGGTGGCGCCTACGTCGTCCTGGCCGAAAGCCTTGACGCCGCAACGGCAATCGCGCACAGCGACCCGGTCCACACCACCGGAGCGTCGGAACTGACGATCTACGAATGGGAGATCGCCGTCTCGGCGTGAAATCTCTCGACGACAGCCGCGCATCCTCGAGGATG
>NZ_JBHXAY010000097.1:0-24564 GCF_042728775.1 Nocardia sp. NPDC060259 | reverse complement strand
GCCGTGGTGACGGCACGACTCACTTCGGCTGGAAGCGCTGACCGCCGTCGATACGCACCACTTCCCCGTTGATGTACGGGTTCTCGAGCAGGTGCTGGGCCAGCAACGCGTATTCCACCGGTGCGCCCAGCCGCTTCGGGAACGGCACGGACGCGGCGAACTGCGCGAGCTTCTCCGCACCGAGGAAATCCATGATCGGGGTGTGCATGGTGCCCGGCGCGATGCTGTTGACCCGGATACCCACCGCGCTCAGATCGCGAGCGGCGACCAGCGTCAGACCGATCACGCCGCCCTTGGCCGCCGCGTAGGCGGACTGGCCGATCTGGCCCTCGTAGCCGGCGATCGAGCTGGTCATCACCACGGAACCGCGTTCACCGTCGGCCTTGGGCTCGAGCTTGGCCATCGCGGCCGCCGCGAGCCGCAGCACGTTGTAGGTGCCCGTCAGGTAGAGCGCGATCGTGTCGGTGAAACCCTTCAGGGTGTGCGGGGATCCGTCCCGGTTGACCACCTTCTCCAGCACGCCGAAGCCACCGTGGGCTATCACCGCGTAGCGCAGCGTGCCCAGCTCGGCGGCCGCGGCGATCGCGTTCTCCACCGAGTCCTCGTCGAGCACGTCGGTCCGCACGTAGACGGCCTTGTTGCCCAGCTCGGTCGCCAGGGCGTTGCCCTTCTCGTCATTCAGGTCGGCGATCACCACGGCCGCACCCTCGGCGTGCACCTTGCGCACCGTCGCGGCACCGAGGCCACCGGCACCGCCGGTCACCAACACCACTTCACCTTCGAACGACACTGTTTCTCCTCACTTCTCGATTCGACGGCGGACAAGGCGGCCGTGCGGCCTCACTTGCCCGTCCACTGGGGGGTTCGCTTCTCGGCGAAGGCTTTCGCGCCTTCCTGCGCGTCCGCGGTGGCGAAGACCGGGCCGATGAGCGCCATCTGCTTCTGCCACATCTCGTCGGGGTGCCACGCGGCCGCCTCGACGATGACCTGCTTGGTCACCGCGACGGCGACCGGCCCGTTGGCGGTGATCCGCTCGGCCAGCGCCAGTGCCCGGTCCAGGGCTTCGCCCGGCTCGGCCAGCTCGTTGACCAGACCCCACGACGCGGCGTCCGCGGCGGTGAAGGTGTCGCCGGTCAGGGACAGTTCCAGCGCCTTCTGGTACGGGATCCGCCGGGGCAGCCGCAGCAGTGCGCCGCCACCGGCGACCAGGCCGCGTTTGACCTCGGGAACACCGAACTGCGCGGTGCGCGAGGCAACGACCAGGTCGGTCGCCAGCACCAGTTCGGTGCCGCCGGCCAGGGCGTACCCCTCGACCGCGGCGATGATCGGCTTCCGCGGCGGCTTCTCGGTGAAGCCGAGACCCCGACCGGCGACGTACGGGTACTCCCCCGCCGCGAACGCCTTCAGATCCATTCCGGCACTGAAGTTTCCGCCACTGCCGGTCAGCACCGCGACCGACAGTTCGGCGTCGCCGTCGAGTTCGTCCATGGCGTCGGCCAGCCCCTGGCTGACCGCGAGATTCACCGCATTGCGTGCCTGCGGCCGGTTGATCGTGACGACCAGTGTCCGGCCGCGTCGTTCGACCTGTAGTTCATCCGACACAGGGACCTCCTTGTTCTTTCGCTGCTTGCCGGGTGCTCAGACTTCGATGACCAGGGCGCCGCCCATACCGCCACCGGCGCACATGGCGCTGACACCGATCCCGCCGCCGCGACGGCGCAGCTCGTAGATCAGCGTCGCCACCTGGCGGGCGCCGGAGGCCGAGATCGGGTGGCCGAGGCTGCAACCGCTGCCGGAGAAGTTCACCGTCGACTCGTCGATGCCGTGCTTGCGGCAGGCGGCGATCGGAACCGAGGCGAAGGCCTCGTTGATCTCCCACAGCGCCACATCGGCGACGCTCAGCCCCGCGCGATCGAGCACCTTGCCGACCACCTCGACCGCGGCGAGCCCGTTGTCCGTCGGTGTCACCGCGACATTGGCCCAGGTCCGGACCGTGGCCAGCACCTCGAGACCGGCACCTGCGGCGTAGTCGTCGGCGGTGACGGTGACCGCGGCCGCGGCGTCGTTGATGCCGCTGCTGTTGCCCGCGGTGATGGAGAAGCCCTCGATCCCGGGGTGCAGCACCGGCAGCGAGGCCAGCCGCTCGAGGGTGGTGTCGCGGCGGGGATGCTCGTCGACCGCGAAGTCGAGCACCGAGCCGTCGGCCTGGGCCACCTTCAACGGCAGGATCTCCTCGGCGAACCGGCCCTCATCGATCGCGGCGATCGCACGCTGGTGGGAGCGCAGCGCCCACTCGTCCATCTCCTGGCGGCTGATGCCGACCTTCTTGGCGGTGTTCCAGCCGACCGTGATCGACATGTCGGTCGCCGGGGCGTCGGGGGTCTCCGGATGCGACGGCGGGATCCACGGCTCGCGGAACTCGAGATCGGGGCCGACGCCGGGCACCCGCCACTTCATCAGCGGGGCCGTCGACAGCGACTGCACACCACCGGCGACGATGACCCGTTCCACGCCTGCGCTGATGTGGGCAGCGGCGTTGGCGATCGAGGTCAGGCTGCCCGCGCAGTGCCGGTTCACAGCCTGGCCGGGAACGCCGGTCATCCCGGCGGCCACCGCGGCGTGCCGGGCGAGATCGCCACCGCCGTAGTTCAATTCGGCGAGGATGACATCGTCCACCTCGGCGGGGTCGATACCGGAGCGGCGGACCGCCTCGGTGAGGATCTCGGTGGCGAGGGTCTCCGATGCCACATTGACGAGCGCGCCCTTGAAGGACCGCCCGATCGCGGTCCGTACCGCGCTGACGATGACCGGTTTGGCCATATCTCTCAACCTTCGTCTCTCTGGGCCGCACCGGGCGGTGCGGCGTTGGTCTGTTCGGTGAAAGCAGTGGGGTTGCGGGGCGTCACGACGCCGCCGGTGCGCCGGTGGAACGGAGCGTCGCCGCTGCCGCCACCAGATCGAGGTCGCCGGCGCCGAGCAGGTCGCGCGGAAGCGGGGCACCGTCCCCGATCAGGTCCTGTGCGGCGCGGACGTCTTTGGGCCTACCGACTCCGAGCGCGCCGATCAGCCGGTCCCGCGCCAGGGACAGCGCGAGGAAGGAGCCGCCGTCGAGGTCGCCGTGGACGACGAGTTCGTCACCGCGAGTGGGCCATCCGGCGATCTGCAGGGTGCGGCCGAACTGGCTGGTCCAGCACCACGGGACGTCGCGGTAGGGCGATCCGTGACCGAGCACGCTGCGTGCCGCGGCACTGCCGTGCGCCTGGGCATGGTTCCAGTGCTCGACCCGTTCGGTTCCGCCCAGGATCGGATTGGGGAACCGGGCGACGTCGCCGGCGGCGAACACCGCGGGCGCCGAGGCCGCGCAGTACTCGTCGACGAGCACGCCGTCGGCGACGGTGAGCCCGGCGGCCTCGGCAAGTCCGCTCTCCGGCGCCATCCCCACCGCGACGATCACCACATCGCCGCGCCAGGACCGGCCGTCCTCGGCGGACACCGTGGTCACCGCGTCCCTGGTCTCCGCCGCGACGAGCCGCACTCCGGTGTGCACGCCGACCCCGCGATCACGGTGCAGGCGTTCGTAACTCGCCGAGATCGCGCCGGGCAGCACACGCTCGAGCACCCGGTCGGCGGCCTCCAGCACCGTGACCTCGGCCCCGCTGCCGCGCACGGCCGCGGCCACCTCCATCCCGATCAACCCGCCGCCGAAGACCAGTACCGACAGGGTCTCACCGACCTTTCCGGCCGCGCCGAGCACCGGTCGCAGCGCGTCGAGGTCGGCCAGCTGCCGCACCGTGTACGCCTCGGGGACGAGATGGTCCAGCCGTTTCGCGCGGCCTCCGGTGGCCAGCACCACAGCGTCGTACGCCAGATCGGATCCGTCCCCGAGTTCGACACGGGCGGCATCGGTATCGAGGCGGGTGGCGATCGTGGCAGTGCGCAGCTCGATGCTCATGTCCGCCCAGAAGGCCGGCTGTTCGAGCCGCGCCCGCTCCGCGCCGGCCGCGCCGGACAGCAGTTCCTTGGACACCATCGGCCGCCGGTAGGGCTGCGCCTGTTCGGCACCGGCCAGCACGATCGACCCCGTGAACCCCTCCCTGCGCAGGGTTTTGGCGGCGCCGACTCCGGCGATGCCGGCGCCGACGATCACGATCTGCCCGCGGCGCGAAACCGTCACCGCGCGACCTCGATCATCTCGAAGTCGGATTTCTCCGCACCGCAGTCCGGGCAGGTCCAGTCGTCGGGGATGTCGTCCCAGCGGGTGCCGGGGGCGATGCCGTCGTCGGGCCAGCCCAGTTCCTCGTCGTACTCCCAGCCGCAGATGACGCAGCGGAAGAGCTTGTTGGCCGTGGTCGTTTCGGTCATGGTTCACTTCCCCCAGGGCACGGCCTTGACGAATC
Organism: Nocardia sp. NPDC060259; assembly: GCF_042728775.1. Lineage (NCBI taxonomy): Bacteria > Bacillati > Actinomycetota > Actinomycetes > Mycobacteriales > Nocardiaceae > Nocardia > Nocardia sp. NPDC060259. The sequence continues at coordinate 20,167 of NZ_JBHXAY010000097.1, read as the reverse complement.
CGCCTGCGTCCACGCGGATCTGGCTGCCCGTCACGAACCGGGCGGCGTCGGAGGCCAGGAACACGACCATGTTCGAGACGTCCTGCGGCTGGATGTAGGGCACGGGCATGGCCTGCATGGCCGGGAACGCCTGCTCCGCGTCGGCGCGGGTCGGGGCGTCCTTGTCGGGGCGGAAGATCTTGTACATGCCGTCGTTGTGCAGCATGTCGGTGTCCACATTGGTCGGGTGGACCGCGTTGACCCGGATCGATTGCTTGGCCAGCTGGATCGACAGATCGTTGACGTAGTGCGCGACGACCTGCTTGGCGAAGCTGTAGGCCGAACCGCCGGGCCCCTGCTTGGTGGAGCTGCCCAGCTGCGCGGCCAGCGAACCGGTCGCGATGATCGAGGCGCCCGCGCCCAGGTGCGGCAGACTGGCCTGCACCACGTTGAACACCCCGACCAGATCGGTGTCGATGGTGTCCGACCACGATCGCATGCTCTGCCCGCTGCCCAGCGGCGCGATGCCCGCGTTGGCGACCACGATGTCGAGGCGGCCCAGCGCTTCCGCTCCGGCGGCGACCGCGGCCCAGACCGCGGTGCGGTCGCGCACGTCGACGATCGCCGGGTGACAGCGCCTGCCTTCCTTCTCGACCAGCCGGGCGGTCTCCTCGAGATCCTCGGGCCGGGCCAAGGGGTAGGTGTTCCCCTCGAGGTCCGCGCAGATGTCGAGGGCGATGATGTCGGCGCCCGCGGCGGCCAGGTTGACCGCGTGCGAGCGTCCCTGTCCGCGGGCCGCGCCCGAGATGACGGCGACCTTGTCGTCCAAACTTCCCACTGATGGCAACCTTTCAGTACTTCTTCGGTGGTCGGGGGTGCTCGCGGGCTCAGTGCTGTCGCGGGAGCCGGGAGCCGATGGTCTTGGTCTCGAGGTACTGCTGGAAGCCCTCGATGCCGCACTGGCGGCCGACTCCGCTGTTCTTGTAGCCGCCGAACGGCGCGTCCGCGCCGTAGAACATGCCGCCGTTGACGCCGACCGCGCCGGTGCGCAGGCGACGCGCGATCGCCATCCCGCGTTCGTCGCTGCGCGAGAGCACGGCGCCGGCCAGGCCGAACGCGGTGCTGTCGGCGATGCGGACCGCCTCGTCATCGTCGGCGAACGGGATGACGACGAGCACGGGCCCGAACACCTCCTCCTGCGCGATCGCCAGTCCGGGGTCCTCGGTGGCGAAGACGGTCGGCGAGAAGAAGTGCCCGCCGGCCAGGTGTGCGGGCAGATCAGCGGGTATCGCGCCGCCGGTGACCAGACGCGCGCCGTCGCGCTCCGCCCGTGCGCACGCGGCGCGGACCCGATCCTGCTGTGCGGCACTGATCAACGGGCCGACGAGGGTTTCGGGAAGTGCCGGATCGCCGACCGGGACCGCGGCGAAAGCCGCCGCGACAGCCTCGACCATGTCGTCGTAGAGGGAGCGGTGCACCAGCATCCGGCTCGTCGCCGCGCAGGCCTGGCCCGCGTGCACGCAGACCCCGATGGCGCTGCGCAGGGCGAGCTCTGGTTTCGCGTCGTCGAGCACGATCAGCGCGGATTTCCCGCCGAGCTCGAGGAACGTCCGCTTCATCGACGCCGCGCCCTGACGCAGGAGCAGGCGCCCCACCTCGGTCGACCCGGTGAACGACACCAGATCGACACGCGGATCGGTGGACAGCAATCCGGCCACGTCGTTCGACGGCGTGGTCACGATGTTCACCACACCCGGCGGGAAATCGGTGCGCTCGGCGATCAGCCTGCCGAGCCGGGTGGCGTTCCACGGCGTATGCGGATCCGGTTTCAGGACAACGGTATTGCCCGCGGCCAGGGCGGGGCCGAGCTTGTTGAGCACGACCTCGACGGGGAAGTTCGACGGGCAGATCGCCGCGACGACACCGACCGGTTCCTGCACCACGGTGCGCTTGTTCCGGTCACCGAAGAGTCCGCCGCCCGCGAGCACCCGCTCCCAGGCGAATTCGTCGATGAGCCCGGCCGGATAGCGCAGCGCCTCGGCCAGTGGCCAGTCCAGCTGGGCGTTGTGGGTAGTCATGACCGGGCAGCCGACCTCGGCAACCAGCTCGGTGCGCAGCTGTTCCTTCTCGGCTTCCAGCGCGCTCTGCAATTGCTCGAGACAGCGGCGGCGCAGCGCCCGGTCGACCGGCCAGGAGCTGTGGTCGAACGCCCGGCGCGCGGCGGCGATGGCCCGCGTCATGTCCGCTTCCCCCGCGGCGGCGGTGACGCCGAGCACCGACCCGGTGGCCGGGCTGTGGTTGTCGAACGTCGCGCCCGACCGCGCGCCGGTCAGCTCACCGTCGATGAGCATGCGCGACTCGGCCTGCGCGGCGGCCACCAGCCCCAGCTCCGGACTCAGTGCGGCCCGCTCGCCGACGACCTCGCTCACATTGCCTCCCGATGACCATCCTGGATGATTAACTGTAATGATTACCGTATAGTACTTCGGGACACGTATCAATCGCGGGAAAGGAGCACCGATGTCCGGATTGCTCAGTGGCGTCACGGTTGTCGAGCTGGCGTCGTGGACCTATGTGCCGAGCGCGGGCGCGGCACTGGCCGACTGGGGCGCGAACGTCATCAAGGTCGAGGACACCCGGGGCGGAGATCCCTGCCGCAACCTGACCATCGGCGGCCTCGACGGCACCGGCACCACGGTCCAGGCCAATTTCATGATGGAACTCGGCAATCACGGCAAGCGCAGCATCGGCGTCGACATCAAGACCGAACGGGGCAGGCAGATCCTGGGCCGACTGATCGCCGAGGCCGATGTCTTCCTGACCAACTGGCTGCCCGCTCCCCTCCAGCGCGCGGGCCTGACGGTGCCGCAGATCCGGGAGTTCAACCCGTCGGTGATCATCGCCCGCGGCAGCGGCCACGGCAGCCGCGGTCCGGAGAAGGACCGCGGCGGCTTCGACGCCGCCAGCTACCTGGCCCGGGCGGGCGTGGCCTACGCCCTGTCCCCGACCAACGCCGAGTTCCCGATGGCGCAGGGCCCCGCCTTCGGCGATCTCCAGGGCGGCATCACGCTGGCGGGTGGCGTCACCGCCGCGCTGTTCCATCGTGAGCGCACCGGCCACGCGCCGATCGTCGACAGTTCGCTGCTCGCCCAGGGCATGTGGTCGGTCGCGCCCGATATCGCCGCCGCCGACTACTACGGCATCGACCGGATCCCCGCAGGCGAGGCGGGCACGGCCCTGAACCCCGCGGTCAACCGCTACCGCACCCGCGACAATCGCTGGGTCCAGCTCGTCCTGCTGCAGGCCGACCGGTTCTGGGCCGGGTTCTGCGAGCGCATCGGCCGCCCCGACCTGGGCACCGACCCGCGCTTCACCCCGCTGGCCAATCTGGTCGTCAACCAGGAGGCCGCGACCGCCGAACTGCGCGCGACCTTCGCCGAGCGTGACCTCGCCGACTGGCAGAAGGCCCTGGCCGACGAGCCCGGCGTGTGGGCGACGATCGCCAGCCCCCAGGAAGTGCTCACCGACCCTCAGGTCGCCGCCAACGGCTACCTCATGACGATGACCGACAGCGCGGGCACCGAGTACCGGACCGTCGCCGCCCCGGTCCAGTTCGACGAGACACCCGCCGCGCCCAGCCGCGCACCCGAATACGGCGAGCACACCGAAACGATCCTGCTCGAACTCGGCCTGGAGTGGGACGACATCGTCGCCGCCAAGGACAGCGGGGCGATCCTGTGACCGATCCCCAGAAGCGCTACCTCACCTGCCCGTGCGGCGAGTGGCTCACCGGCGCCGACGAGGACGGCCTCGTCGAGCGAGCCCGGCAGCATCTCGCCGAGCGGCATCCCGGCCACAGCTACACCAGGGAACAAATCCTCTTCCTGGCCCATTAAGCAGGCGAAATATTTATAGTAAGTCTTACAGTAACTTAGATAGGAGAGTGCGCGTGGACAAGAACGAAATGATCCTGATCAGCGTCGACGACCACATCATCGAACCGCCGGACATGTTCGCCCGGCACCTGCCCAAGAAGTACGCCGCCGACGCACCGCACCTGGTCCACACCCCGGACGGCGCCGATGTCTGGAAGTTCCGCGACACCGTCATCCCCAATGTCGCCCTCAATGCCGTGGCGGGACGACCGAAAGAGGAATACGGCCTCGAGCCCGACGGCCTCGACGAGATCCGGCCGGGCTGTTTCGACGTCCACGAGCGCATCAAGGACATGAACGCGGGCGGCATCCTGGCCTCGATGAACTTCCCCTCGTTCCCCGGCTTCGCGGGTCGGCTGTTCGCGACCGAGGATTCGGACTTCTCCCTGGCCTTGGTCCAGGCCTACAACGACTGGCACATCGACGAGTGGTGCGGCGCCTACCCCGGCCGCTTCATCCCGATGGCCCTGCCGGTGATCTGGGACGCGGAACTGTGTGCCGCCGAGGTGCGCCGGGTCGCCGCCAAAGGCGTGCATTCGCTGACCTTCAGCGAGAACCCGGCGGCCCTGGGCTACCCCAGTTTTCACGATCCGTACTGGAATCCGCTGTGGAAGGCCCTCGTCGACACCGACACCGTGCTCAGTGTGCACATCGGATCCTCGGGCAGGCTGTCGATTCCCGCGGTCGACTCCCCGCCGGATGTGATGATCACGCTGCAGCCACTCAACATCGTGCAGGCCGCGGCCGACCTGCTCTGGTCCCGGCCGGTCAAGGACTACCCGGACCTGAAGATCGCGCTGTCCGAGGGCGGCACGGGCTGGATCCCGTATTTCCTGGAGCGGGTGGACCGCACGTTCGAGATGCACTCGACCTGGACGATGCAGGACTTCGGCGGCAAGAAGCCGTCGGAGGTTTTCCGCGACCACTTCCTCACCTGCTTCATCAGCGATCCGGTCGGTGTCCGCCTCCGGCACGAGATCGGCGTCGACAACATCTCCTGGGAGATGGACTACCCGCACAGCGACTCCATGTGGCCCGACGCTCCCGAGGTCCTCGCCGACCTCCTCGAACAGGAACAGGTGCCCGACGACGAGATCGACAAGATCACACATCTGAACGCGATGCGCTGGTACTCCTTCGACCCGTTCCAGCACATCCCCCGGGAACAGGCCACCGTCGGTGCCCTGCGTGCCGTTGCGGCCGGCCACGACGTCAGCATCAGGTCCCGCAGCCAGCGAACCAGCTCGGCCGAGGACAAACTGGCCTCCTTCCAGGCGCAGATCAAGGCAGCCACCGCGCACACCGCGAGCTGACCGGCACGACCGCGCGCCACCCCGGACCCGGAGTCGGGGTGGCCGCCTCCGCAGTGAACCGATGAGGTGAGATTTTGAGCATTTCCGTGCTACTCGAGATGGCCGCGGCCACCGGGCCCGACCACAACGCCGTCGTCGCCGACGACACCAGGATCACCGTGGCCGAGCTGAGCGAGCTGGCCGACCGCGCGGCGGGCCTGATCGACTCGGCGGGTGTGGGCCAAGTCGCCTACGTCGGCACCGGCGGAATCATGCTGCCGCTGCTGCTGTTCGGGTCCGCGCGGGCGGGCCGCGCGTTCACTCCGCTGAACTACCGGCTCGGCGCGACCGCACTGCGGGAGCTCATCGAGCGGCTCCCCACCCCGCTCGTGGTCGCCGACGACGAATACGCCGACATCGTCGCGGGGACCGGCAAGCAGGTCATCGGCTCCGCGCTGTTCTGCGCCGCGGTCCGCACCGCGTCCGGCGACACCACCATCACCGAACCCGCGCCCGAGGACACCGCGGTCCTGCTGTTCACCTCGGGCACGACCGCCCAGCCCAAGGCCGTGGAGCTCAGCCACGCCAATCTGACGAGCTATGTCATGGGCACCGTCGAATTCGGTTCTGCCGCATCGACGGACGCGGCCCTGGTCTGCGTCCCGCCGTACCACATCGCCGGTGTCGGTGCCGCCCTGTCGAACCTCTATGCCGGCCGGACCACGGTGTATCTGCGGCAGTTCGACGCGCAGCGCTGGATCACGCTGGTCCGCGAGGAAGCCGTCACCAACGCGACGGTGGTACCGACGATGCTCGACCGGATCGTCACCGCCCTGCGCGCGGCGCCCGGGACCGCGCTGCCGAGCTTGCGCACGCTCGCCTACGGCGGTTCCCGGGCGCCGCTCCCACTGGTACGCGCGACCCTCGAACTGCTGCCGGAGGTCGGTCTCGTCAATGCCTACGGGCTCACCGAGACCAGTTCGACCATCGCGGTGTCGACACCGGAGGATCATCGGATCGCCTTCGCGGCGACCGATCCCGCGATCGCCCGCAGGCTCGGTTCGGTCGGACGGGCGGTGCCCGGCATCGAACTACAGATCCGGGCCGAGGACGGAACCGTCCTGCCGCCCGACGAGATCGGCGAGCTCTTCGTACGGGGCCCACAGGTATCCGGGGTCTATCGTGGCCTCGGCTCGGCGCTCGACGCCGACGGGTGGTTCCCGACCAGGGACCTGGCAGCACTCGACGCCGACGGCTATCTGTTCATCGGTGGGCGCTCCGACGACACCATCATCCGCGGCGGGGAGAACATCGCCCCGGCCGAGCTCGAGGATGTGCTGGTCGAGCATCCCGAGGTGGCACAGGTCGCCGTCGTCGGCCTACCGGACCAGCAGTGGGGCCAGATCCTGGTCGCCGTCGTCGTGCCCGTCCCCGGTGCGGCGCCGGACCCAGAGCAACTGCGCGACCATGTCCGCGCGAATCTGCGCGGCTCCCGCACCCCGGATCGGGTCGTCTTCCGTACCGACCTCCCGACCAACCCCACAGGCAAGATCCTGCGGCGCGATCTCGTCGACGAGCTCTCCGCCATAGCCACCACCCGAGGAGCATCGTGATCACCAGCGGAACCCGCCTCGAAAGCCAGGTCTGCGACACCCAGGTCATCGTCATCAAAGCCACCGACGCCATCGCGGGCCTGCGCTGTGGTGGCGCCCCCATGGTGAACCTCGGCGCGGCCAAGGACACACGCGCGGTCATCGACCCGGATTTCGCCGACGGGACCGCCGTGGGCAAGCGGTACGTCCACGCCACCGGCGCCGAGATCCTGGTGACCCGGGCGGGTGTGGGCACCCTCGACGTCGATGCGGTGCCCCTGGATCTCAAGGAAGCCAAGCAACTTCCGTCCAGCGACTGAGCGGCGCTAACACCGACGGCGCTCCTGCGCGAAAGACAGGAGCGCCGTTGGTGTTTCGTGGTGCCGATCGGGTCAGCGCCAGGCGGCCAGCAGTTCTTCGGTCGTGGTGATCGTGGCGATCATCGACAGTGTGTTCTCGATCATCGCCGCCCCGTACGCGCGAGGGATGCCTGCCACGGCGTCCCGGGGCACCACCACGTCGTAGGCGGCGTTGACCGCGTCCATCACCAGATTCGGGATGGCCACGTTCAGCGAGACGCCCACCGCGACCACTGTCGTCACCCCGAGATTGCGCAGCACCGCGTCGAGATCGGTGCCGCCCATGGGACCGAGCCCGTGCCTGCGCCGCAGCACCAGATCACCTGGCTCGGGCCCGAATTCGGGCAGCAGCGCGGTGGCCTCGGTATCGGGCTCCAGCGGCACGCCGCGCACGCCGAGGGCAAACAGCTTCGCGTTGTGGTTGGAACCGAGGCCGTCGGGCCGACGCCAGACCAGGCAGTGCACCACCCGCACGCCGGCTGCCCTGGCCGCGGGGAGCAGGGCGCCGATCGCGGGCAACGCGGTGTCGCGGGCCTCCTCGGCCAGCGCGCGCAGCCCGGCCGACGTACCGACCACCGCACCCTGGAGTTCCTGGGTGACGATGGCCGTGTGGCCGGGCGCCGCGAGCTCGGCCAGGGACCTGCGCGTCATGCCGGAGCCCGCCGGCCCGGCGTGATCATGGTGCCACCGGCGCGTCCACCGGCGGCTCGTCGTAGAACTGCTTCGCCCACTTGCGCAGGGAGAGATACGGTTTGGCGTCCTTGGGCGAGAGGGGCGGGTGTTCCACGTATTTCTGGTACCGCCAGATGCTCAGGTCCTCCCAGACCGTGACTAGGAACTGTTTCTCCACCCGCGCCCGGACTTCCGGTGGCGGAACATCGGATTCGTCACCGGGATTGCGCGGCCACCAGATCGAATAGAACAGGTCCGAGGATTCGTCGTCGACCGGGGTGGTGGCGAAGATCAGCCGATGCCGGGACGAGCCCTCGAACGCGCTGATCGAACCACCGAGACCGAACATCTGCGCGTGGATCTTCAGCGCCATCTTGTTCGGGTCGTCGCTGCGCGCGTCGGGCCAGCCGGTCAAGAACGACCAGGTGTGATCGACGGCGCTGTAGTCGAGCATCTGTGGGGTGACGGTCGCACCGTGCACGTACTCGAAATGCAGACTGTCCGGACCGTTTTCGAGCACGACCTGGGGATGCACCGGCTCGCGTTCGGTCTTGCTCGAGAACTCCGGATACGGCCGGTAGTAGTCGACGGGATCGGAGCCCAGTTCCGGGAACATGCGAAGGATGTCGGGCATCTCCCACGACGGCGGGTTGCCTTCGGGGTGATGCCACAGGAAGACACACCCGTTCTGTTCGTTCACCGGATACACCTGCAGCCGCAGGCCGCGGTTGACCCGGTCTTCGCCGGGGATGTGCCGGTTCCTGCCGTCGGGGCCCCACCGCCAGCCGTGGAACGGGCACTCGACACAGTCGCCGACCACCTTGCCGCCGTGGCCGAGGTGCGCGCCCAGATGTTTGCAGTGCCCGGTGAGGATGTGCAGTTCCCCGGCCTCGTCCCGGTAGGCGACGAGATCCTCACCGAAGTAGTGCAGCGGCTTGGTCTCCCCCTGCGGGAATTCTGCGGACCAACCGACCATGAACCAGCCGGTGACTTTCCAGGTGAACGGGACTTTCACAGGGCACCTCCTGTGCCGGATGGGGTACTCGGACATTCACGGGATCGCATAGCCTGGCCCGATCAGGTCGTCACGATGGTCGCGCCCGCGGTGCCGGGCGCACCGTAGAGCAGGGCGAATCCGGCCTTCGGGCCGCCGGCGACCTGGCGCTCACCGGCGGTGCCACGCAGTTGCAGCACCAGCTCGTGCAATTGGCGCATGCCCGAAGCGCCGATCGGTTCCCCGTTCGCGATGAGCCCCCCGTCGGTGTTCACCGGCAGTGTCCCGGAGATCTCGGTCGCCCCTTCGGCGATCAGCCGTTCCTGCTCGCCGTCGGCGCAGAAGCCCGCCTCGGCCATGTGGATGACCTCCGCGCCCGCGTCGGTGTCCTGCAACTGGACCACGTCGATGTCGGCCGGGGCGATCCCCGCGCTCTCGAAGGCCGCGCGGGCGGCGAACACCGACGGCGACGCGACCTCCTGCACGGGCGCGTAGGTGGTGTTCACCTCATAGGCACCATAGGTGCGGGTGCGTACCTCCACCGCCCGGACGTAGATCGGCGTACTGGTGAACCGGTGCGCGATATCGGCGCGGCACATGATCACCGCGGCGGCACCTTCGTCCGGCGCACAGAACATGTAGTGGGTCAGTGGATAGTTCAGCATGGGCGCGGCGAGGATGTCGGCCTCGGCGACCGGCTTGCGGCGGAAGGCATTCGGATTGAGCACGCCGTTGCGGTAGTTCTTGGCGGCGACCTTGGCGAGGGTGTCCACCGAGATGCCGTGGTCGTGCAGGTAGCGGTTGGCTTTCATCCCGAAGAACTGGGTGGTCAGGTACTGACCGTTCTCGCCGTACCATTTCGGCATCCCGACCAGGGTGGGGTCGACGGTGAACGCACCGCGTGGATGCTTGTCCATGCCGATCGCGATGCCGATGTCGTATTTGCCGAGCCGGATGGCGTCCGCACAGGCCTCGGTGGCCGACGCCGAGGTGGCGCACGCGTTGAACACGTTGGTGAACGGGATCCCGGTCAGGCCCATCAGCGACACGATGGCATCGGGGTTGGCGACCTCCCAGCTGCCGCCGACGGCGAATTGGATGTCCCGCCACTCCAGGCCGGCGTCGGCCAGGGCCGCGCGGATCGCGTCGGTCCCCATCTGCATGGCGGTCTTGCCGGGAAAGCGACCGAACGGGTGCATACCCACACCGATGATCGCGACCTCGTTGGTCATCTCAGAAGTTCCTGTCCGTCAGGCGGGCTGGAAGGCGAAGGTGAAAACCTCGTTGCCTTCGGCGTCGGTACCGAGCGGGATGCTGGTCAGCACGACACTCATCCCGAATGTCAAAGTCGCCGGATCGTTCTCGGTCAGCCGCCCCTCGATCCGGATGATGTCGCCGAGCTGGACCAGCCCGACGCCGAACGGCACGAAGGTCTCCGCCGTCTCGTCGCCGAGATACGGTGCGCCGGGCAGGAATCCCTGCGTGGTCCAGGCGACGAGGGTGCCCGTGCGTGGCAACGTGATCGGCTCGATCGCGGGCTTGCTACAGCGCGGGCACAGGTCCTGGACCGGGAACACCGAGGCGCCGCAGTCGCCGCACGATCCGGCGATCAGCTGGAAGTCCGGCTCCGGCCAGGTGGATATCTCGGGGGCGATCATTCTCTGCATCAGTCGTTCCTCTTCGTCGAATTCGTCACCAGGTCTCCGGCTCGCACGGCGCATTCCTCGACGAAGGCCAGCAGCCCGAGGTGATAGCCCGCGGCGCCGAAGCCGACGCTCATGTTGTGGCCACATCCGGCCTGTTCGTGGTTCACGACCCGGGGCGCCGCGGTGAACATCGCGGCCAGCTCGCGCACCGCGCCGGAATCGGTGCGCCACACCCGTTCGTGCTCGGCGTGGGTCAGCCGCACCGGGATCCGCACCTGCTCGGCGAGCACCGGGAAGTCCGTCGGCCACTCCCGCACGACGACGGTTTCGTACGCCGGGGTGGCCGAGGACAGGGACCGGCCGCCGAACACCTCGGGTGGGTAGCCGTCCGGCGGGCTCCACAGCAGGTCCCGGATGCCGCCGGGGCGCCGGGTGCGGTGGATTTCCTCGATGACCCGGATCGCGGCGGGTTGCTTGTGCATGCCGGTGCCTGCCAGTTCGAGGCCGAGCAGGTCGTGCCCGCGGGGGTCGGCGGCCATCCGGGCCGCCAGATCGCAGCCGGCCGAGTGCCCGAGCACGAACACGCCCGCGCCGCGCGGTCCGGTGCCGAGCAGCGCGTCGATCGCGGCGAAGGTGGCGTCGACCCGCTGCTGGGGTGGGTCGAAAGAGCGATCCCACGGCGCGGATTCGCCGTAGCCGGGGCGGTCGAGCGCCAGCACCGTGAACCCAAGCCGCGCGCCGAGCCGGAGCAGCGACAACCACGGCCGGTCGGGCAGGTCGAAGTACTGTGCGGTGGTGGCGCCGCCGTGCAGGGCGACCACCACCGCGCGTGGCTCGGCGACCTCGGCGCACAGCGCCGAGAACCTCATGCCTGCCACGTCGACGGTGCGGGTGGTCACCGGACCGGTGGTGGCCGGACCGTTCTCGTTACTCATGCGTCCCTCCGCAACAACATCACTCCGCTGGGGGTCAGTCCCCCGCTGCTGACGACCGCTACGCGGGCGTCCGGTATCTGTCTCTGTCCCGCCTGCCCGCGCAACTGGGTGACCGCTTCGTGGATCAGGCCCATGCCGTGGGTGCGCCCGTGCGAGAGCTGACCGCCGTGGGTGTTGAGCGGCAGAACGCCGTCGCGGGCGATGTTGACGCCGCCGGCCAGGAAGTCCTTCGCCTCGCCGATGCCGCAGAAGCCGAGGGCTTCGATCCAGGACAGGCAGTTGAAGGTGAAGCCGTCGTATAGCTCGGCGACATCCACGTCGTCGGGGCGCAGGTCGGTGCGTGACCACAGGTGGGCGGCCTGGCCGAGCACTTGCGGTTCGAGGGTGAGGGTGCTCTGATCCCATTCCAGGCGTTCGGCGATCTGCGTTCCGACCGCTTCCACCAGGACGGCGGGCTGGGCCAGATCGGCCGTGGTTTCGCGCGCGGAGACGACCACGGCCACGGCGCCGTCGCAGGGGACGTCGCAGTCGTAGAGACCGAATGGGGTGGTGATCGTGCGCGCTGACAGGTAGTCGTCCATGGTCAGCGGATCCCGGTAGATCGCGCTCGGGTCCAGCGCCGCGTTGGCGCGCTGGTTGAGCGCGATCCAGCCCAGGGTCTCCCGGTCGGTGCCGTAGCGGTGGAAGTGCCGTTGCGCGGTCTGCGCCAGCAGGTGCGCGGCCGACACGGCGCCGAAGGGCACCAGCCAGGGATCGGTGATGCCGCCCGACGGGGTGATCCGCCCGGTGCGCACGAGTTCGCCGTAGCTCGATTCCCAGACCGTGCGGAAGCACAGGACGTGCCGGGCCAACCCGCCGGCGACGGCGAGCATGGCCGCGATCACCGATCCGCCGGGCCCGAAGGTCTCCGCGCCACCGTTGTGCCAGGTCGGGTACAGGCCGAGTGCCGATTCCACCGCGGTGACGCCGCCCTCACCGAACGGCCCGAAATCGCCGGATCCGGGGTAGGTCGACAGTCCATCGATGTCGTCGAAGGACAGTCCCGCGTCCAGCACCGCCGCCCGGCACGCCTGCACCGTCAGCGACATCGGGTCGGCCAGGAGCCGACGGCCGATCCGGGACCGGCCGATGCCGGTGATCGCGACCCGGTCCTCGAACTTGGCCTCGGTCACCGGCCCGCGAATCCGCTCGCGCAGCCGTGCCGGTTCCACCGGATCCGTCGGCAGCGCCGAAAGCGGTTCCGCCGCCGCTGGATCCGCCGGCCGGAACAGTGGCAGCCAGCTCCGGCCCGCCTGCTGGAATTCCACGATCATCCGCTGTCCCAGTACGAGATCGGCCGGGTCGGCGCCGATCACGTTGGTGGTCAGCCGAACCCGGTCGTCCTCGACGATCGCGACCTGGGCGACGACATACGGTGCGGGCAGACCGGGCACCGCGAAGCGGTGGTTGACGGTGAATCCGATCAGCTTGGCGTACCCCGAGACCGCCTGGATGTCGAAGTCCTCGCCCCGGCAGTACCGGCACACCGGCCGCGGTGGATGCACGAGCGCGGCGCACGACCGGCACTGCCGGAAGCGCAGCAGGCCGTCGGCGCCGGAGGCCCAATAGAATTCGGTCTCCGGCGTCGTCGGCGGTGGCAGCCGCTGGGTGTCCTCGGCCACGGGTACTCCCTCCGAGCCGGTCAGCTCGCCTTGGCCTTCGGCGTGGCGAGCGGTGCGTAGGTGGGCCTGCCGAGTCCGAGGATGTGCTGGGCGATCATGTTGCGGAACACCTCGAGGGTGCCGCCGTAGATGCCGCACAGCGGCGCCCACCGGAAGATGTATTCCATGCCGCCGTCGTCGGCCGCGCCCTCGGTGTCGATCGGCAGCGCGGCGGCGGGCCCGAGAATGTCCATCAGGTCCGGGGAGATGTCGCGCATGGTCTGGGCGATGGCCACCCGGCCGAACATGTGCGGCGCGGACAGGGCCGCTTCCATCCGGGCGATACTGCGGCCCAGCCGCAACGCCACCGAGCGGTCGTCGAGCAGCCGCCGCCCACCGGGCCCCGGCTTCGCCGCGATCGCGGTGACCCGGTCGACCGAGGTCGCCATCATGGTGCCCTGGTGCACGAGGATCGACACGTCCTGCAGTCCGTCGGCTTCGGCGTCGACCACGCCGTGTTCGGTGCTGAGCGGACCCATCAGGACCGACCAGCCTTCGTTGACCGCGCCGAGGCGGTACCTGTCGTCGACCCGGACATCGCTGTAGTACACGATGTTCGTGCGGTCGCCGTCGACCGTCTTGATGCCCTGGATCTCGATGCCCGGACTGTCCAGTGGCACCAGGAACATGGTGAGGCTCTTGTGTTTACGCGCCTCGGGGTCGGTGTTGGTGATGAGGAAGACGTACCGGCAGTTGTGCGCACCGGTGGTGAACATCTTCGCGCCGTTGATCACCCACTGGTCGCCGTCGCGCACCGCCCTGGTCTTGCACATCGCGACATCGGATCCGCCCTCGGGTTCGGTGTAGCCCAGGCACAGCCGGATCTCGCCGCGCTCCAGCCCCGGCAGCACCTCGGCCTGCAATTCCGCGGAACCGTGCGAGCGCACCGAGGTCGCCACGATGGCGGTGGTGCCCCAGGTGACCCAGGGAATGTGCACCCGCCGCTTCTCCAGGTCCCACAGGCGCCTGCGCAGCCTGCCCAGTCCCCCGTCGCTCTCGTCGGCGAGTTCGGCGCTCAGCCAGCCGGCCGCACCGAGGGCCAGATGGACGCCCTCGTCGAAGTTGTCGCCGGTCTCGCGGTCCCGGCGCCGCACCTCGTCGGTGACGTGGGTGGCGAGGAATTCCCGTGCCCCGTCGAGGAATTCCCGATCCTCGCTGGACAGTTCGACGCGTGAGAAATCCATGTTCGTACTCCGTTTCTAGGCGGTCGCCGCGGCGAAGAGTTCGGCGACCTGCACCGCGCTGGCTCCGAGGTCACCGGCGGCCAACGGCCAGCCCCTGGCCCGGAGGAGGTAGGACGCGGCCGCCGATTCCTCGGACACGCCGAGACCGCCCTGGACGTGAGTCGCCGTGGTCGCCGCTTTGGGCGCCGCTTCGGCGATGTAGACGAAGGCCGCGGCGGGCAGACCCGGCTGCACGGTGGGTTCGTGTTCGAGGAACCAGGCCGCGCGCCGGGTCAGGTTGCGGGCGGCGTGGACGGTGATCGCGATATCGGCCAGCGGGTGCGAGATGCCCTGCAGCGTCGAGATCGGCACGCCCATCGTGTAGCGGGTGGTCGCGAACTCCGCGGCGATCCGCAGGGTCTCCTCGACGAGCCCGACCAGGGCGGCCGCGGTGAGTACCCGCCATTCGTCCAGGGCGCGATCGTATTCGGCCAGGGCCGCTGCCCCCGCGGCCAGTACTGTCCGGTGGTCGGCCGCGGCGGGATCCACCCACGCCATCGGTAGCTTGCCGATATTGGCGACCGGCGTCGGGCGGGTGTCGAAGCCCAGCTCGACGATCTCCTCGCCGTCGCGCACGATGATCCGGTCGGCCGCGGCGGCGGCGCCGACGAGTCGCCGCCCGGTCGCGGAATCGACGCGGGTGTCGAGCGCGACCAGGCGCTCGCCCTCGACGACGGCGCTGCCTGCCGCACCGGTCAGCGCGCCGAGGCGGGCGAGCAGCCGGGCGGCGCAGACGTGGTCGATCCAGGGCACCGGAGCGAGCGCACGGCCGAGTTCCTCGGCGACTAGCGACAAGTCGACCAGCGTCGCACCGTCACCACCGGCGGCTTCGGGCAGTGCCATCGTGGTGGCGCCGGTGGCGCACAGCTGTTCCCACAGGTCCTTGTCGAAGCCGGTTTCCTCGGCGGCCCGGACGGTGTCGATCGGACTCCGCGAGCGGAAGAACTTCGCGTAGACGGCTTGGAGTTCGGTCTGGTCGGCGGACAGGGAGTAGTCTTGCCTGCGCAATTCGTAACGGTCCATTGTGGTTTGCTCCTGATTTCGCCTGCGTCAGCTGCTGACGGGCCGGTCGCCGAAGAAGAATTCCTGGGCGTTGTCGTAGAGGTAGTTGTCCACCACGTCCTCGGGCAGATCCAGCGCCAGCGCCTCGGGCACCACCCGGCGCATGGCCAGGACCGGCCAGTCCGAGCCGAAGATCACCTTGTTCTTGCCCCGGGTCCGCATGAAGTGGATGAGGCTGTCCGGCAGACGTTTCGGTGACCAGGCCGAGGTCATCAAGCGCAGATTCTCGTACTTGATGAGCAGTCGGATGGCAGTGTCCCACCAGGGGTCGGCGCCGTGGATCATGCACAGCCGCAATTCCGGAAACTGGTAGCAGACGCGATCGAGATAGATCGGGTTCTGCACTTCACCCGGAATCGGCGGGCCGGGAAGGCCGGTGTTCATGCACAGCGGCAGACCCATTTCCGCGCATTTGTAGTAGAGCGGGTAGTACACGGCATCGGTGGGCGGATACCGGCCGTCGCCCCAGAAGCTGGCGCCGGTCGTCGTATAGCTGACGGGCAGATCGCGCACGAGTGCCGACAGTTCCCGCAGCGCCGGGACCGGGTGCAGCAGGTCGACTCCGTTGACCGCCAGGGAGAACCGGTCCGGTCGCTGTTCGACGAATTTCAGCGCGGTCGTCGACGGCGTGACCATCGAGTACATCAGCACCGCCTTCTCGACGCCTTGTTCGTCCATCTCACCGAGCAGGGCGTCGAGGTCGACCGGGGCGTACATCGAGCCGCCGCCCTTGAAGTAGTCGTCGCGGACCTTGAGCATCCAGGGCGGTTGAGCCCGTTCGCCGAAGTGCACATTGACCAGGCAGTCGTTGACCTTGCGTTCGCTCATGCTCCGATTCCTTCCGCGGTTTCCTCGACCGCCCGCTGCATGGCCCACCGGTAGTCCGGCTTTCCGTTGCCGAGCCGCCGGATCTCCTCGACGAAGATCACCTCTTTGGGGACCTTGAATCCGGCCAGGCGCGACCGGCACAGCTCGCGCAACGCCGCCACGATGTCGTCGCCCGGGGTGTCCGTGCACGCCAGCGCGACCACTTCGTTTCCCCAAGTGGCACTGGGTCGTCCGACGACCAGCGCGTCGTGGATGTCCGGGTGGGCGCGCAGGACCTCCTCGACTTCCTCGACGAACACCTTCTCGCCGCCGGTGTTCACGACCAGGGCGTCGCGCCCGAGCAGTCGCAGGGTTCCGTCGGCGTCGACGGTGGCCCGGTCGCCGGGCACCGCGGTGCGCACGCCGGCGATCTCGGGGAAGGTGCGTTCGGTGGCCTCGCGGTCCTGGAAGTAGCCCAGCGGCACCCGGCCGGTCCGGGCCGCCCAGCCGACCTCGGTCTCTCCCGGCGTCAGGAAACGGGTGCGGTCGTGCGACACCGCGGTGCCGCCGGGCATCGGGGCGAAGGTGTCGACCTCGTTGCCGCGGGTGCTGCGGCCGAAGCCCATTCCCCCGGTTTCGGAGGATCCGTAGCCTTCGACGATGTAGGCGTGGGGCAGCAGCTCGAGCAGGTCGTGCCGGTGCACCGGATTCGTCGCCGCGCCGCCGGTGCCGATCGCCAGCAGCGCCGACAGGTCGTAGTCGCCGGCGCGCAACGCGCGGACCAGCGGCCCGGCGTAGGCGTCGCCGACGATGGTCATGAGCGCGGCCCGCTCGGCCTCGGCGATCCGCAAGGCGTTGGCGGCGTCGAAGCGCTCGCAGTCGTCGTAGAGCACCACGGTCTGCCCGGCCAGCAGGCCCGCGAACGAGGTCCAGATGCCTGCCGCGTGCGACAGCGGTGACACCGCGAACCACACATGCCCGGTCATCCGCGCCAACTGGTGCAGCCCGTCCGGCACTTCGTGATCGGCGCCGTTCATGGACGAGACGTACATGTCGCCCTGCCGCCAGAGCACACCCTTCGGCCTGCCGGTGGTCCCGCCGGTGCACAGCATGACCAGGTCGTCGGGCGAGGTCTCGATCACCGGTTCCGGACGGCCGACGGTCACCGCGTTCTCGTATCCGGTCGCGCCGGCGATCTCGGGGATCCGGCTGCCGTCCTCGACCGAGATCAGAAGGTCGACCCCCTCGGGCATCGCCTCGGCGACGACGGGTCCGAACGAGCGGTGGTAGACGATGCCGCGGGGCCGCAGGTAGGCCAGCAGGTCGCGGATCTCGTGGACGGTGTAGTGGTGGTTGATATTGACCGGCACCACACGGGCTTTCAGGCAGCCCAGCATCACGTCGAGATACTGGTCGTTGCGCAGGACGAGCGCGATGCGGTCCTGACCGCATTCCCACCGGTCGAGCTCGGTCCGTTCGGTGTGCACGCCGAATCCCCGGCCCGCGAGGAAGTTCGCGAATCGGCGGGTGCGCAGTGCCGTGTCGCCGAAGCTACGGCGTCGTTCGCCGCAGACCGTGGCCGTGCGGTCGGGTACCGCCGCGGCGATCTCGTCGAAGACCGCGCTGATCGTCCACTCGCTCACCGCGGCACTCCGCTGCCGGCGTCACCGGATACGGCGGTGCCGTCCGGCACAGCTCTGGGCGATCGCCCGTCGAAGGTGAGGGCGCCGAGCGGCTCGCAGTACTGGTTGCCGACGTCGATCGCCGAACAGCTGAGCGCGGTCATCAACATCCTCTCGTGTCACGGGGTCGCTTCGACATGTGGCCACCGGTATCGATCCACCGCGTCCCGGTGGCCGCACGACGTACCGCAGCTCGAATAGATATGACTACTGTATACGTAACAGTAGGACTGAAAGCAAGGAATCCGACCGCAAACCCGAACACTCCCCAGCCAGAACGGTATCGTTTACAGTATCGACGACAGTAATCGTGACGTCGATGATCGGAAGGTGGTACGCGGGTGGCAGGCGAAGACGAGGACACCACAGGCAGGGTCGATGTCACCCGCGACGGGCCGGTACTGCGCCTCACGTTGCATCGGCGCACCCGGCGTAATGCCCTGTCCCCCGGCATGATCGACACCTTGATCACGGCGCTGACCGACGCCGCCACCGACGAGCAGCTGCGCGTCGTCCACCTCAGCGGTGCGGGCGAGCACTTCTGCGCCGGTGTCGACTGGGTCTCGACCAACGACGCCGGACGCAGGCCACCTGCCGGCGATCTGGTCCGCCGGATCCCCCACACCGCCCACCGCGTGATCGAACTCCTGCACACCTGCCACCTGCCCGTGGTGTGCACCGTGCGGGGATGGGCGGCCGGGCTCGGGTGCAATCTGGCCCTCGCCGCCGACTTCACCCTCGCCGACACCGACGCGGTGTTCTGGGAACCCTTCCTGCCGCGCGGGTTCAGCCCCGATTCGGGCGCCACCTGGCTGCTGCCCCGGCTCGTCGGGCTCGCCCGGGCGAAACGCATGCTCCTGCTCGGCGAGAAGATTTCCGCCACCGAGGCCGCGGACTGGGGCCTGATCCACGCCACCACCGCACCGGCCGACCTCGACAACGCCACCGCCGAACTGCTCGACCGGCTGGCGAGCGCGCCGACGGTCGCGCTGGGCCTGGCCAAGCAGGCCGTCCACCGCAACCTCGGCACCGGGCTCGCCGAGGCCATGGACAACGAGCTCTACGCGCTCGAACTCGCCTGCCGTACTGCGGATTTCAAGGAAGGTCTGGCGGCGTTCCGGCAGCGCCGCGCCCCGGGCTTCCAGGGCCGCTGACCCGGCCGACCCCACATCCCCGCCCGACACAACGAAGAAGGTCCGATGAAAACCAAAGGCGCACTGATCCGGGACCGGCACCAGGCGTGGTCGATCGAGGAAATCGAGATCGGCGACCCGCGGGCCGGTGAGGTCAAGATCCGGATGGAGACGGCCGGATTGTGCGATGCCGACCACCATCTGGCGACCGGGGACCTCGACCTGGCCGGTTTCCCCGTCCTGGGCGGCCACGAAGGCGCGGGCGTCGTCATCGAGATCGGCGACGGCGTCGACGATCTGCGGGTGGGCGATCACGTGGCGATGTCGTTCGTGCCCTCCTGCGGCGTCTGCCCGCCGTGCCGGGCCGGACTGTGCAATCTGTGCGACCTCGGCGCGGGCCTGCTCGGCGGCGCCGCCGTCGCCGACGGCAGTTTCCGGGTCACCGCCGGTGGCCGCGATGTCTATCCGATGGCCCTGGTGGGCGCGTTCGCGCCCTATGCCGTCGTGCATCGCGCCTCGGTGGTCAAGATCGACCCCTCGATCCCGTTCGAGATCGCCTGTCTGGTCGGCTGCGGCATCACCACCGGCTACGGATCAGCCGTGCACACCGCACGGATCCAGCCCGGTGACGATGTCGCCATCGTCGGCTTGGCGGGGGCGGGGGCGTCCACGCTGCAAGGCGCGGTGCTGTCGGGCGCGGGCCGGGTGTTCGTCATCGATCCGGTCGCCTGGAAACGTGCGCAGGCCGAGAAGCTCGGCGCCACCGCGGTTTTCCCGGATCTCGCGACCGCCACCACGGCGATCGCCGACGCGACCGCGGGACGCATGTGCCACAAGGTGATCGCGCCGCTGAGCCGCCGCGACGGCCACGATCTGGAGGCTTGGCTGAACCTGACCGCGCGAACGGGTACCTGTGTCCTCACCGCCATGGGTCCCACCATGGCCGGCGAGGCCGCCCTCACGTTGTCGATGCGCGCCTTGCTGCAGAAGAACATCCAGGCCACCCTGTTCGGCGGCGGCAACCCGCACGAGGACATCCTCGAGGTGCTCGCGCTGCACAAACTCGGCGACCTGGACCTCGACGCGGCGGGCACCAAGGAGTACCGGCTCGACCAGATCAACGAGGCGTACGGAGAGATCCACCGCACCCCCGGAC
>NZ_JBHXAY010000096.1:0-24639 GCF_042728775.1 Nocardia sp. NPDC060259 | reverse complement strand
CATCCGATGATGCGCGGGGCCGCTGTTCGTATGATGGGGGTGTGAACCTGGTAAACGGTGTGACGTCGCTGATCCTGCTGGTCCTGTGGGTGGTGGCATTCGGCGCGACGGTCTTCGCGCTCATCCACGCCGTGCGCCAGCGCGCCGAGGCCTTCACGGCCGTCGACAAGATGACCAAACCCATCTGGCTGGCGATTCTCGCCGGCGCGATGGTCTTCCTGCTGCTCGGCGTCGCGGGCTTCGGCATGCTCACGTCGTTCATCGCCATCATCGCGACCGGTGTCTACCTCGCCGACGTGCGCCCGAAGATCGACGAGGTGCAGCGCGGGCCGCGCTGGTAACCCGCCGCGGCGAAATAACGCCGCGCACCTCTCGCGGTTCAGTGGTACACGGTGTTACTGTATCTGGCAGTAACACAAAGGAGTGTGCCGATGCGTGCAAAGCTGCCGACGGCTCTGCTGAACCTGGTCGATTCCGCGTCCCTCGTGGTCAAGACCACCCTGGCGGCCCACCGGGCCGATCTCAGGACGCGGACCCACGGGCTCGCGGCCTTCGATCCGCCGACCGTCCCGCACGAGGTGATCCCGGTGGTCACCGCGGACGGCGCCCGCCTGCGGGTCCACGCCTACGGCCCGGTCGACGCGCCCGTCATCGTGTTCGCGCACGGCTGGACCTGTTCCATCGAATACTGGAACGCCCAGATCAACGCCTTCGCCGGCGAGTACCGCGTGATCGCCTACGACCAGCGCGGCCACGGCGAGTCGACCAACGGCTACGCCCGCCCCAGCACCGACCTGCTCGCCGACGACCTGTGCGATGTGCTCGACGCGGCCCTGCTGCCCGGTCAGCGCGCGGTCCTGGTCGGCCACAGCATGGGCGGGATGACGCTCATCGCCTGGGCGGGCCGCTACCCCGAACGGGTCGCCGAACAGGCCGAGGCCGTGGTGCTCACCAACACCGGCGCGCACTCGCTGGTCGAGGTCTCGACCATGGTCCCCGGCCTGAACAAGCCGCTGCGCCTGCTGCGCGGCCGTGCGATGCCGACCCCGGACTGGCTCGGCAAGCTCATCCTCGGCACACCGGTCGTCTTCCCGCCGATCGCGCCCGTGCGCTGGATCTTCGCCCGCCAGGTGATGACGCTGGACACCACGCCGGAGAAGCTGAGCTACGCGCTGTCGGTGGTGCGCGGCTGTCCGATGATGACCCGCTCCCGTTACGGCCTGCTGCTGGCCGGGCTGCACCTCGGCGACGCAGCGAGCAACTTCTGCGTGCCGACCACCGTGCTGGCCGGCGACCGCGACGACATGACCCCGGTCGTGCACGCCGAACGCCTCGCCGAACTGCTGCGCAAGGCGGGCACCCTGGCCAAATTCAAGGTCCAGCCGACCGGGCATCTGGGCAATGTCGAGCGCTACGACCTGTTCAACGCCGAACTGCGCGAAGTGCTCGCCGCCGTCCGCGAGCCTGTGCGCGCGCTGGCCTGAGCGCCTGCGAGGATGGGCGGATGAGCCCTGCCCCCGTGACCTCGGATGACCGCCGGTTCGTGCTGACCCTTGGCTGCCCGGACCGGCCGGGCATCATCGCCCGGATCTCCTCGTTCATCGCCGAATTCGGCGGCTCGATCGTGGAGGCCGGCTACCACTCCGACGGTGACATCGGCTGGTTCTTCACCCGGCAGGCGGTCAAGGCCTCGACGGTGCCGTTCGGCATCGACGAACTGCGCACCCGCTTCGCCGAGGTCGCGGCCGAGTTCGGTCCCGAGACCGACTGGCAGCTGCACGACTCCGGCGCGCCGCGCAGGGCGGTGCTGCTGGTCAGCAAGGACTGGCACTGCCTGCACGACCTGCTCGGCCGGGCGCAGGCGGGTGAACTGCCCGCGACCATCGAGGCCGTCATCGGCAATCACCCCGACCTGGCCGGGATGACCGAGGCGCACGGCGTCAAGTTTCACCACGTGCCGTTCCCGAAGGACCCCGCCGAGCGCGGGCCCGCCTTTCAGCAGGTGCGCGACCTCGTCGACGCCCACGACCCGCACGCGGTGGTGCTGGCCCGCTTCATGCAGGTGCTGCCCGCCGAACTGTGCGAGCACTGGGCGGGCCGGGCGATCAACATCCACCACAGCTTCCTGCCCTCGTTCGTCGGCGCGCGGCCGTATCACCAGGCCTATGACCGCGGCGTGAAACTGATCGGCGCGACCTGCCACTACGTCACCGCCGAGCTGGACGCGGGCCCGATCATCGAACAGGACGTCATCCGGGTCGACCACGCCGACGACGTTCGCGACATGGTGCGGCAGGGCCGCGATATCGAGCGGGTCGTGCTGGCGCGCGGGCTGCGCTGGCACCTGGAAGGCCGGGTGCTCGTGCACGGCCGCCGCACGGTCGTCTTCGAGTAAGAACGTCAGAGCTCGTAGAACGGGGCCGGGTAGCGGAATTCGCCGGTGACCGCCGGATCGTAGGCCGTCAGCGGCCGCACCTGGAAGTACTCGGCCCAGTCCGCCTGGTCCGGCACGACGCCGAGCCGGGCGCCGGGGACGAAGCCGAAGCGGGTGTAGTACTCGGGATTGCCGACCAGGCCGACGACCGACTCGTCCAGCGCGTCCGCCGCGCCGAGCGCCGCGTGCATCAGGGCCGAGCCGACGCCGGTCTTCTGATGATCGGGGTCGACGCCGAGTGGGCCGAGTGCCAGCACCGGGAACGGGCCGATGCCCGCCCTGGTGAGGCAGATGTGCCCGACGACGGTGTCGTACTCGAGCGCGACCAGCGACAGCGTCGGCATCCACGACTCGTCGGTGCGTAGCGTGTCGACCAGCCCGACCTCGGGAGGTTCGGTGATCGACGGGTCCTCCGCGTAGTGCGGAGCGAAGGCGGCTTTATGGATGGCGGCGATCGCCGCGGCATCCGCAGGGGTCTCGCGACGGATCAGCACAATCGTCTCCGTGTCTGTGGCGGCTGGATTAAGTCTCCCGGATATGGGTACGAGCGCGCAACGCTGTTTCCCGGACCGGCTGTGCAAGGGCGCTGGACTGGTCGTGTGTCATGCTCGGGAGCATGACCGTCTCGACGCCGCTGACCCGGGCCGATGTGGCCGCCATGATCGATCACACCCTGCTGGCACCGGAGGCCACTCCCGCCGAGGTCGAGGCGCTGATCGCCGAGGCGCGCAAGCTCGGGGTGTACGCGATCTGCGTGTCGCCGTCGATGCTGCCGTTGCGGGCGCCGGGGCTGGTCGTCGCGACGGTGGCCGGGTTCCCGTCCGGAAAGCATCACTCGCTGGTCAAGGGCGCCGAGGCGCGGCTGGCGGTGGACCAGGGCGCCGCCGAGATCGACATGGTGATCGACGTGGGCGCCGCGCTGGCCGGTGACTTCAACGCGGTGCTGTCCGATGTCATCACCGTGCGCGAGGCGACGACGGATCGGGGCGTCGTGCTCAAGGTGATCATCGAGTCGGCCGCGCTGACCGACGAGGCGATCGTCGGCGCGTGCCGGGCAGCCGAACAGGGTGGCGCCGACTTCGTGAAGACCTCCACCGGGTTCCATCCGGCGGGCGGGGCGAGCGCGCACGCGGTGCGGTTGATGGCCGAGACCGTCGGCGGGCGACTCGGGGTCAAGGCCAGCGGCGGCATCCGCACCGCCGAGGACGCGGCGGCGATGATCGCGGCCGGTGCGACACGGCTCGGGCTGTCGAAGTCGGCCGCCGTGCTGGACGGGTTCGCCGAGTAGCTCAGCAGGTGAACTCGGCCTGCTGATCGTTGGGGGCAGTCTCGAGCTGGGTCTTGCCGCCCGAAAGCTGAACGACCACACCGTCATCGGTGACCTTCACTTCCTGCGCGCGCAGACCCAGCGGGTAGCTCTGCAGGCTCTGGGTGAACACCTCGACGATGCCCTGTACCAGATCGGTGGGCAGGCCGATGCCGAGCAGCTGCGCGGACTTCGTCTCCACCTCGACATTGCCGTTGCGCACCATCGGCTGCACCTCCAGTTGGGCCAGGCCGCCGAGCACGTCGAGGGTGATCAGGCCGGTGCTCGCCGAGGACCGCACGCCGCTGACCATGCCGCCCAGCGTCTGCGCGATGCCGTCGTTGTTCCAGGTCACCTCGGCCGACGAGCTGCCGATGGTGCCGCCGCCGCGGCCGCGGTCGACCAGTTCGATGTCCTCGAACGTCGCGTGCACCACCATGCCGACCGCCGGACCGAACTTGTTGTCCTCGCTGTCGATGGTCACCGAGCCGACCTTGCCGTCGAGGTAGGTGATCAGCATCGGCTTCGGGCCGAAGCTCACGTCGATGCTCGAGCCCATCTCCTGCTCGAACGAGCTGCTGATGCAGCGCGAGATCTGGTGGCGGGCATAGGCTTCGGTGCCCGCGATCGCCGCGACGAGTAGCACGGCGACCACGACCAAGGCGATCACCAGCGGGCGCCGACCGACCTTCGGGCGTTGGGGTGTCTGCGTGCTCATGGGATCGAATTCTTCCCGAACTTTCTGTGTCCGCTCTGAGGACGCGGTGAAAGCCTTCGTAGCAAAGTGTGAGCTGGCGCACTTTCGGCGGCGTAGCCTGAAACCCATGACTGGCGAGGGTGCGCGCCGGGTGCAGGGGACGGCGGACCATCGGTGGCGGGTGCTGCGGCGGCTCGCGGGCCGCCACGCGGGCTTCTTCACGACCCGGCAGGTGCTGCGGACCGGCTGTGAGCTGCAGGTCAGGGCCGCGCTCGGCGACGGGACGGTGACCAGGGCCGGGGTCGGGATGATGCGGCTGGCGCAGTGGCGGGCCGGTCCGCTCGACGAGTACGCGATGTGGGCTGCCTGGTTCGACGGGGCGGCGGCGGTGTCGTATCAGAGCGCGGCGGAGCTGCACGGGATCGGCAGATTGCAGCCGCGGTTCCTGCATCTGTCGGTGTCGGCGGGCAGGCCGCCGGTGACGCCGCGGCTGGTGCTGACCCGGCGCAAGCTGGGTGGTCCCGATGTCGAGTCGGCAGGGCCGTTCCTGGTGACCACGCCCGTGCGCACCGTGCTCGATCTGGCCGAGACCGAGATCTCGCAGTCGGCGCTGGACGAGGTGGTGGCCGACGCGATCGCCATCCATCGGTGCGACACCGACGAGATCTGGTGGGGCGGACAGCAACTCGCGCCCAGGGCGGCCGCGCGGGTCCGGCGGGCGTTAACCGGCGTCTGACCAGCCGTTCGGCGCGACCGTCCGCCACGGCACCGACAGCACGCAGTCACGCATCCGGCGGCGATAGGCGCGCACCGGAAAGCCGTCGGCGCGCAGCAGTTCCGCCGCGCCACGCCAGCGGATACGCGGACCGAACGGCGCCAGCGCCGCCGATCTGTCCCACGCGCGATCGGCCGCCGTCAGCAGGGCGTGCACGCGTTCGCCCGGAATGTTGCGGTGGATCAGTACTTTCGGCAGTCGCTCGGCGATATCGGACGGGCGCTCCACGGTGAAGGGGTCCCAGGCCAGGGTCAGCGACAGCGGGCGGTGCCGGTCGAGCAGTACCCAGGCGGACCGGCGGCCGAGCTCGTCGCAGGTGCCGTCGACCAGCAGGCCGCCGGGCGCGAGGTTCGACTGGATGCGGGCCCAGGCGTCGGGGACCGCTTCCTCGGGATATTGGCGCAACACGTTGAACGCGCGGACCAGCACCGGGTTCAGACCGGCCAGTTCGAAACCGCCGCGGGCGAAACGCACGCCGTCGCGGCCCTCGACGACCCGGGCCGGATCGATCTCGAGCCCGACCACCTGGAGGTCGGGGCGGACGGTGCGCAGGCGGGCGGCCAGCTCGAAGGTCGTCCATGGCGCGGCGCCGTAGCCGAGGTCGACCACCAGCGGGTCGGCGGCCGTGCGCAGGCGCGCGGTCACCAGGTCGTCGTGCACCAGCCAGCGGTCGCTGCGGCGCAGGCGGTTGACGCCGGTCGTGCCGCGGGTGATCGTGCCGACCGGTGCGAGTCCCTTGATCGTCAGACCGTCTTCTTCGCGTCCTCGGCGAGCCAGCGCGAGGTCTCCTCCTGCTCGGCCCGGAACAGGTCGACCAGGTTCACCAGCATCAGCTGTTCCAGGCGCGGGCCGACCATCGGGATGAACACCTTGGCGGTGGGGGAGAAACGCATGGTGGCGCCGGTCTCGGTGGGGAACAGGCGGATGGTGCCGTTGAGGCTGCCCGGTCCGGCGGGGATGGAGGCGGAGAAGGTGCCCTCGGTCTCGTCGTGGGCGAACGGGCCCCAGCTCTCCTTGCGGGTGATGACCATGTCCTTGCGCATCACCGTCTGGGCGATCTCGGGGAGCATCTCGCGCGGCAGCGTGTGGGCGAGCACCACATCGATGCCGGAGTCGCTCACCTCGTGGCTGATCACCTCGTTGTGCGGGGAGTACTTCCGCATCTCGGCGACGCGCGCTTCCCAGTAATCCCTGCTCTGCAGCGCCGCGTAGAGCTCTTCGGTGGTGTGCAGCGGGTAGCGGGCGGAGTAGTCAAGTCGACGTGCCATGAGCGGACACGTTACCGGGGCGCTCGAATCCGGCGCCCCGGACCTCCGCACGTCAGTGGGTGGCGAGCCACTGTTCGGTGAAGGTGGCCTCGTTGCCGAGGAGCTCGAGCAGGTGCTCGGAGATCGCGGCCTCGATCTTGCTGCCGAACAGCGGGATCTTCACCTCGATGGTGCCGTTGACGGTGGCGGTCGAGCCGGAGCCGTCGGCGGTGAGGGTGACGGTGGCGTTCACCTTGGCCGGTGCGCCGTCCACGTGGGCCTCGACGGTGCCGGTGGTGCCGCTGTAGGTCTCGGTGCGGGGAATCACCAGGTCACCGGGGCGAACCGCGGTGATGGCGGGCGGGAGCTGGTCGGCGGGGATGGACTGGACCAGCTGGGCCCTGACCGTGGTGCCGTCGCTGGAGTAGGAATCGAGCCGGGCGCCGGGGCCGCCGACCTCTTCGAGACGAGCCTTCCAATACTGCTCGTCGGAGAACGCCGCGCGCACGGCCTCGACCGAATAGGTGTAGCGGGCCGTGAACGCCAGAGGTGTAGCCATGCGCGACACGCTACCGGGTGTCCATCGGTGCTCGCCCTGCTAGGGCGCGGGATCGGCGACTCACCGGTGCCGGTGAGCGGGGGAATGGACCTGCGGCCGCGATGTGGTCCATGATCGGCATGTGAACGCGGCGATCAACAAGGAATCCACCGGAAGCGCGGCGCAGGTGCGTGACCTCCTCGCCGATACCGGCGCGGTGGTGCGCGAATCGGTGCGGTTGTCCGAACTGACGACCTTGCGGGTCGGTGGGCCCGCGCTGGTCGCCGAATGCGGCACCACCGACGCGCTGATCGCTACGGTACGGGCGCTGGACGCGGCCGGTGTCCGGGTGTTGCTGCTCGCCGGTGGATCGAACCTGCTCATCGACGACGCGGGCTTCGACGGTGTCGTGGTCCGGGTGGGGAACACCGGAGTGCGGATCGGTGTCGACAGCGTCGTCGCCGAGGCGGGCGCCAACTGGGACGAGGTCGTCGCGGCGACCGTCGCGGCCGGTCTTGGCGGGCTGGAATGCCTGTCCGGTATCCCCGGCTCGGCCGGTGCGACGCCGGTGCAGAACGTCGGCGCGTACGGCGTCGAGGTGGCCACGCTGCTGCGGCGGGTGCGGCTGCTCGACCGCGAGACCGGCGAGGTGCGGTGGGTCGAGCCTGCCGCGCTCGGCTTCGGGTACCGGACCAGCGTGCTCAAGCACAGCGACGACGCGGTGGTGCTCGCGGTCGAGTTCGCGCTCGATCCGTCGGGCATGAGCGCGCCGCTGCGCTACGGCGAGCTGGCCAAGGTTCTGCGCGCGGGCGACGGCGAGACCCGCCCGGCCGCCGACGTTCGCACGGAAGTACTGCGGCTGCGGGCGGGCAAGGGCATGGTCCTCGATCCGGCCGATCACGACACCTGGAGCGCCGGCTCGTTCTTCACCAATCCCGTCGTCGGCGCGGACCGGCTGCCGCAGGTGCTCGCGGCGATCACCGCGCACCTCGGCGACGTGCCGGTGCCGACCTACCCCGCGCCCGACGGTACGAAGCTCTCGGCGGGCTGGCTGATCGAGCGGGCCGGGTTCGCCAAGGGTTTCCCCGGTGAGCAGGCCGCGGCGCGGTTGTCGACCAAGCACACGCTCGCGCTGACCAACCGCGGCACCGCGAGTGCGGCCGACATCGTCGAGCTGGCCCGCACGGTGCGCGCGGGCGTCCAGGAACGTTTCGGGGTGACGCTGGAACCGGAGCCGGTGCCGGTCGGCCTCACCCTGTGAGCCGGGCAGGTCGGTAGCTCGGCGTACATTCGATGCCGTGAGCAAACCCTCGGTAACCGCCTCGTTGCGTGCGCGCGGGACGGTAGTTCAGCGTGTGCGCGGAACAAGGGCCGCCGATGGCCGTGGCATGGGCGTTCGACGCGGCCGGTCGCTGGTTGCGGTGATCTTGCTGGCCGTGCTCGTCGTGCTGACCGGATGCGCGATCGACCGCCCCGGCGGCGACGCGGCGGCGGGACCGGTCGCGCAGGTCGCCGTCACGCCGTCGGCCGGAGCGACCGACGTCGACCCCGTCGCGCCCGTATCGGTCACCGTCTCCGACGGCCGGATCGACCAGATCGCGCTCACCAATGCCAACGGCAAGCAGGTCGAGGGCAGGCTCACCCCCGATCGCGCGACGTACCAGATCACCGAGCCGCTCGGCTACAACGCCACCTACACCTGGACCGGCACCGCGATCGGCACCGACGACAAGCCGGTCCCGATCGACGGCACCTTCACCACCGTCAGCCCCACCTCGACGATCCCGGCCACGATCAATATCGGCGACGGCCAGGAGGTCGGCATCGCCGCCCCGATCATCCTGAAGTTCACCGGGCCGGTGACGAACAAGGCGGCCGTGGAGAAGGCGCTCACCGTCACCACCGATCCGGGCACCGAGGGCTCGTGGGCCTGGCTGCCCGACGACGGCGGTTCCCGGGTGCACTGGCGGCCCAGGAACTACTGGACCCCCGGCACGACCGTGCACGTGGCGGCCAAGCTCTACGGCGTCGACCTCGGCGGCGGTGCCTACGGCGACGCGGACCTCACCTCCGACTTCACCGTCGGCCGCAGCCAGATCGTGATCGCCAACGCCCCGAGCCACCGCATGCAGGTGGTCCGCGACGGCGTGACCGTCTTCGACTTCGCCGTCTCCTACGGCGAGGGCAACGAGCCGCGCAATGTCACCCGCTCGGGCACCCACGTGGTCACCGAGAAGTACGAGGACTTCATGATGTCGAATCCGCCGTACTACACCAATGTTCGCGAGCGCTGGGCCGTGCGCATCTCCAACAACGGCGAATTCATCCACGCCAACCCGGAATCCCTGTCCGCCCAGGGCTCCTCCAATGTCACCAACGGCTGCATCAACCTCTCGCCCGCCGATGCCCAGGCCTACTTCCCGACCGCCCGTTACGGCGACCCGGTCGAGGTCACCGGCACCTCCATCGAGCTCTCCCAGGCCGACGGCGACATCTACGACTGGGCCGTCGACTGGCCGACCTGGCAGTCCATGTCGGCCTTGCCCGCGGATTCCGCGCAGGCTGGATCGGCGGCCGGTCCGCGCTAGGGCTGGTGGACCGAGCTACGCGCACAGGCCATAGTCCGGATACCGACGCACCCCGCACGCTGCTTGCGTGTGGGGTGCGCGGCTTCGCGGCGATGCTCGTCAGACCAGGGCCGGGGTTCGGCTGGGCCAGCGGGGGTGGTTTCGGTCGATGACGTAGGAGTGGGTGTGCTGGTAGTGGCGGGGGCCTACCTGGATCGCATCGGTGAGGATTGCCGGGTCGACGGTGCCGATCTCGTGGACGTGGGTGATCTCGGTGGGATCCTGGCGGGGCCACAGGCGGACCGCCGCGGCGACGCCGAGGGCGGCGATGACGGCCAGGGTGACCCAGGTGGTGGTGAACCCGGCCGTGGTGGCCAGCCAGCCGGTAATCGGGTAGGTGATCAGCCAAGCCAGGTGCGAGAGCGAGAACTGGGCGGCGAAGAGGGCGGGGCGGTCCTCGGCGCGGGCCGAGCGGCGTAGGACGCGACCGGTGGGGGTGAGGACAAGGCCGGTGCCGGCGCCGATGATCGCCCAGGTGGCCAGGGCGGCGGCCCAGCTCCAGTCGCCGATGCTCGCGGTCGACAGGGTGATCGCGGCGGCCAGACCGGTGACGAGGACGGCCGCGCCGGTGAGCATCACCGGGCGTTCGCCGCGCCGGTCCAGGATCTTGGGCAGCGTCAGGGCGACGAGCATCGTGCCGAAGCCGTTGGCCGCCAGCAGCAGCGCGACGCCGGACTGGTCGCCGCCGAGCACGTCGCGGGCGTAGTTCACGGTGTTGACCATGACCACCGAGCCCGCCGCCGCGACCACCAGGTTCAGCCCGAGCAGTCCGCGCAGCCGCGGGGTGGCCGCGAACAGGCGCAGGCCCGCGGCGAGGCGCCTGCCGATCGCGCCGTCGCCAACGACCGCGTTCGGGATGCGCGCCGCCATGACCAGGGCGACCGAGACCGCGAAGCCGATACCGGTGCCGACGAAGAGCCAGTGGAAGCTGATCAGGCTCAATGCCAGGGCCGCCAGCATCGGGCTGAGCAGGGTTTCCATGGTCGCGGCCAGCTGGGCGGCCGACAATGCCTGCGTGTAGTTCCGTTCGTCGGGCAGGATGTCCGGTAGAACGGCCTGGTAGGTGGGGGTATAGGCGGCCGACGCGATTTGCAGCAGGGTGATCAGCACGTAGATCTGCCAGATCTGGTCGACGAATGGCAAGGCGAGCACGATCGCGCCGCGAATGCCGTTGAGCGCCATCAGGAATTGCCTGCGGGGCAGCAGGCCCGCGTAAGCGCCCGCGATCGGGGCGACGGTGACGTAGGCGACCATCTTCAGCGTCAGCGCGGTGCCGAGCACGATCGCGGCGTTCCCGCCGGCCAGCTCGTAGGCGAGCAGGCCGAGGGCGACGGTGGTGAGACCGGTGCCGAACAGGGCGGCGACCTGCGCGGTGAACAGCAGGCGATAGTCCCGGTGGGCGAACAGTGAGGTGGTCATGATGGTCGGCCCTCCTGGGTCATGCATCGTCGCTTATCTGCGTATAGATGCAACTATATACCCACTGGGGGTATTCCGGTCAAGGGTGAATTGCTTCCGCTTGACCTGAAGAAAGGTTGAGGTAGCACCGTTGTGCGCAGCGGCGGCCGAGCGGCCGCCACCGAGCTGGAGGAACCACATGAGTGCCACTGTTGAGCACGCCCGCACCGCGATTCGCCCGCTGCGGGTCGTCGTCGTCATCGGCAGCACCAGGGAGGGACGCTTCGGTCCCACCGTCGCCGACTGGTTCGTCCGGCAGGCGTCGCTGCGCGACACGATCGACGTCGACGTGGTCGACGCCGGGCAGGTCGAACTGCCCGCAGCCTTCGGCGCCGCCGCCGAGCACCCGTCCCTGGCCGAGGCCACCGGCAAGCTCGCCCGCGCCGACGCCTTCGTCGTGGTGACGCCCGAGTACAACCACAGCTACCCGGGCACCCTCAAGAACCTGATCGACACCCACCACATCGAATGGCAGGCCAAACCGGTCGGCTTCGTCTCCTACGGGGGCATCTCCGGTGGTCTGCGGGCCGTGGAACACCTGCGCCCGGTCTTCGCCGAACTGCACGCGGTCACCGTCCGGGACTCGGTCGCCCTCCCCCATCCGTGGGGCAGATTCGACGACGCCGGCGCGCTGGCCGACCCGGACGCCGCCGAAGCCGCCGCCGCGGTCCTGCTCGACCAGCTGACCTGGTGGGGCGAAGCCCTGCGCACCGCCCGCGCCGTCCGCCCGTACGGGAAGTGATCGCCGTGCTGACCCGGACCACGACCGCCCCCGCCACCCGCGATCCGATGCGCATCGCGCTGGTGCTGGTGGTCGGCATGATCATGGCGACGCTCGATCAGACGATCGTCAATGTCGCCATCAACAAACTCTCCGTCGAATTCGACGCGGGACTGAGCACGATCCAGTGGGTGGCCACCGGCTACTCGCTCGCCCTCGGCGCCGTGGTGCCGACCTCGGCCTGGCTGGTCGGCCGCTTCGGCGCCAAACGGCTGTATCTGACGGCGATCACCGCCTTCGCCTTCGGCTCGGTACTGGCCGGCCTGGCCTGGAACATCGAGTCGCTCATCGCCTTCCGGGTGGTGCAGGGCGCGAGCGGCGGCCTGCTGATGCCGGTCGCGATGACCATCCTGCTGCGTGCGGCCGGGCCGGAGCGGCTGGGACGCTTGATGAGCACCCTTGGCCTGGCAATCCTGGTCGGCCCGCTGCTGGGGCCGGTGATCGGCGGCTATCTCATCGACGAGGTGTCCTGGCGCTGGATGTTCTTCCTGAACCTGCCGCTGGGCGCGCTGGTGCTGGTGCTGGCGGCCAGGGTGGTGCCCGACGACGCGCCGGAGCCGCCGCGTCCGCTCGACGTGGTGGGTCTGCTGCTGATGTCGCCGGGCCTGGCGCTGGTGATCTACGGCGTGACCGCGGCGGGGGAGAGCGCAGGCTTCGCCTCGGCGTCGGTGCTGGTGCCGTTGCTGGCGGGCGCCGGGCTCATCGTCGCCTTCGTGCTGCGCTCGCTGAGCACTCCGGTTCCGCTGCTGGATCTGCGGGTTCTCGGCAACCGTACGACCGGGATCTCCGCGGCCTTGCTCGCGCTGTTCGCGAGCGGCTACTTCGGCTCGATGCTGTTGCTGCCGTTGTACTTCCAGGTGGTACGCGGTGAATCCGCCCTGGTGGCAGGCGCTCTCGGTATTCCGTTCGCGCTGGCGTCGGGCGCGACCATGCAGGTCGCCGGCCGGTTGATCGACCGGATTCCGCCCGGCCGCTACCTACCGGTGTCGATCACGGTGGCGCTCACCGGTTTCGTGCTGTTCGTGCTCCAGCTCGACGCGGACGCGCCGTACTGGGCGCTGGGCCTGACCATGCTGCTGATGGGTGCCGGTGGCGGCGGCACCATGATGCCGGTGATCACCACCGCGACCCGGCCGCTGAGCCGGGAGCAGCAACCGGCCGGGTCGACGGTGCTGAACATGATCAGCACCACCGCCATGGCGGTCGGCACCGCGGTGAGCTCGGTGACGCTGGGCGCCCTGCTCCCGGTGACCGGCGGGCTCCAGGCCCTGCACGGCATGGATCCCGCGCAGCGCACCGACCTGGCCCCGGCGCTGGCCGAGGCCTTCCAGCACACCTATTGGATCGCCCCGGTCATGATCGCGCTGGCGATGATTCCCGCGCTGATGCTGCCGAGGCGGCGACCCGGGACGGTGTGAGTCCTGGTCAGGCCGACTCGCTGGCGCGTTCCTTGCTCAGCGACTCGGCCTGCTCGGTGCTCAGCCCCTGCTGCTTGGCCAGCAGGTCGCGGATCTCGATGAGCAGCTCGGTCTCGGTGGGCTCGGCGGCCTTGGTGGTGCCGAACTTGTTCTTCAGCGACTTCATCGGCAGCATCAGCACGAAGTACAGGACCGCGGCGACCATGAAGAAGTCGATGAACGCGGTGATGATCGGGCCGAGCGCGATGAAGGTCGCCGGCTTGTCGGCGATCAGCTGGACGCCGAGGCCCAGCTCGTTGGTCGAGCCGAACACCGCGAGCAGCGGGTTGACGAGGCCCTTGGTGAACGAGGTGACCACGGCGGTGAACGCGGTGCCCATGACCACCGCGACCGCGAGGTCGATGACGTTCCCGCGCATCAGGAAGTCTTTGAACCCGTCGAACACGGACTTGATACTGCTGCGCATCGGTGAAGTACTCCTCAGACTGGCTATCGGCAAACGTGGTGATGTTAGCGGCCGTGCCGGCCGGTAGCGAATTCACAGCTACGCCACCGACCTACTCGGCGCGACCACGCGCAGTATCGAGTCCAGGCCCGGCGGACGCCACTCGACAGCCGTGATCCCCGGATTCGGTTGCCCGATCCGGGGATTGAACGCCGCAGGTCAGGAGCGTCGCGCGAAGCTGCCGGGGCCTGCCTGGTCACGGGGCTTGACGACGATCGTGTCGAGGTTCACGTGCGGCGGCCGGTTGGCGACGAAGCCGACGATCTCGGCGATGTCCTGGGCGTAGAGCGGGTCGATGCCCTCGTAGACCTTGGCGGCGCGCTCGGTGTCGCCGTCGAAGCGGACCAGGGAGAACTCGGTCTCCACCGCGCCCGGCGCGATCTCGGTCAGGCGGACCGGCTGACCGAGCAGTTCGTCGCGCAGGGTGCGGTGCAGCACGGCCTGGGCGTGCTTGGCGGAGGTGTAGCCCGAGCCGTTCGGGTAGGCGTGGAAGGCGGCGATCGAGGTGATGGTGACGATCAGGCCGTCGCCGGAGGCGATCAGCTTCGGCAGCAGCGCCTTGGTCAGGCGCAGGGTGCCGAGCACGTTGGTCTCCCACATCCAGCGCCAGTCGTCGAGGTCGGCCTCGGCGACCGAGGCAAGGCCCTTGGCGCCGCCCGCGTTGTTGACCAGCACGTCGACCCGGTCGATCGCGTCGGTGAACGCGCGCACCGACTCCTCGGAGGTGACGTCGAGTTCGACGGCGGTGCCGCCGATCTCCTCGGCCAGCCGCCGCACCCGGTCGAACCGGCGGGCGCCCACGTAGACGTGGTACCCCTGCTTCGCGAGTTCCCGGGCGGTGGCCTCACCGATTCCCGAGCTGGCTCCGGTGACGACGGCGGTGCGAGTGCTCATGGGTAGTGATCCTATTCGCCGCGGATTCGCTGTCACCATGGCTCGGATCACCGTGATGTGGACCGGCGTTAGCCTGTCGGCATGGCTATTCGCGATGCTGTCAGTGCCGATGGAACCAGGATCGTCTACCGGGTGAGCGGCCCGGAGAACGGCAGGCCCCTGGTGCTCCTGCACGGCTGGTCGGGCAATCTGCGCTGCTGGGGCGCGGCGGCCGACGATCTGGCGCAGCGGTATCGCGTGCTCGCCGTCGACCTGCGCGGGCACGGTTACTCCGACGATCCCGGCGCGGGCTACGACGATCCGAAGGCGTGGGGCGCCGATGTCGCCGCGGTGCTGGCGGCCGAGGGCATCGAGTCGGGGGCGGTGCTGCTCGGCTGGTCCTACGGCGGCATCGTGGCCACCGACTATCTGGCCACGCACGGTAGCTCGGCCGTCGCCGCCGCCGTCTACTGTGGCGCGCCCGCCAATATCGGCCCGAACGTGCCGGGTGCGGCGCCGGGTCCGGCCATGGAGAAGGCGATTCCCGGCGTTTTCGACGAGGCCGCCGGTCGGGCGGTGCGCGGATTCTCCGTGTTCGGCAATGCCAATACCGGTCCGGGCGAGGACAAGGGCGTCGATGCTCAGCGCCTGTTCGGCACGAGCCTCGCCACCACGCCGTCGGTGCGCAAGGCGCTGTTCTACCGGACCATCGACAACACCGAAACCCTGCGCGCGCTCGACATTCCGGTCCTGGTGCTGCACGGCACGGAGGATCCGGTCGTGCCAGCCGCCAATGGTCGGTACATCGCCGACAATGCCCCTGACGCCCGCATCTCGCTGTGGGAGGGCGCGCAGCACGGGCTGTTCATCGAGGATCGGCCGCGCTTCTTCGCCGAGGTCAGCGCGTTCATCGACGCGCTGGACTGACGTTCGCTCCCGGCTTCTGTGAACTATCGATGTTTCAGAAACTGGGGTGAGTTCGCGGCGTGATGCCTACCCTCTATCAAACGGTCTTCCTTCCGGCCGGGCATGGAGGTGGCGCATGGGCGTCGTGGCGCGTTGTTGGCTTCTTCTGACGGCGTGCCTCGTCGGTGCGCAGGCGGTGGCGGGCGCGGCGCCGCCCGATCCGCGGGAGACCGACGCCGCCCGGCTGGTCTCGGCGACGCCGGGACAGGGCCGGGTCGTCGACCTGGTCGTGCATTCGGCGGCGATGGGCCGATCGGTGCACGTCGCGGTCCTGCCCGCACCCGACCGCGCGGCGGCAGCGCCGGTGCTCTACCTGCTCAACGGTGTCGACGGCGGCAGCACGACCGGTGACTGGCGCGACGGCGGAAACTGGCTGACCCGCACCGATTCCGCGCGGTTCTTCGCGGACAAGCAGGTCACCGTGGTGATGCCGATCGGCGGCGCCGGCAGCTACTACGCCGACTGGCGAGCCGACGACCCGGTCCTCGGCCGCCAACGCTGGACGACCTTCCTCACCCGCGAACTACCTCGCCTGATCGACACCGAATTCCACGGCACCGGCGCCAATGCCGTCGCGGGCGTCTCCATGGCAGGCACCGCCGCCTTCCAGCTCGCGCTCGCCGCGCCGCAGCTCTACCGCGCTGTCGGCAGCTACAGCGGCTGCGTCTCGACCAGCGGTCCCCAGGGGCATGCCATCGTCAACACCGTCGTCTCGGGCCAGAACGGTGACCCTGTGAACATGTGGGGACAACCCGGCGACCCGCTCTGGGCGGCCAACGACCCCTTCCTGCACGCCGACCGCCTCCGTGGCCTGGCCATCTACGTGGCCTCCGGCACCGGCCTGCCCGGCCCGCTGGACACCATCGAAGGACCCGGCATCGGCGGCGACACCGCGAAACTGCTCGACCAGCTCCTCGTCGGTGGCGCGCTCGACGCCGTCACCGGCCTGTGCACCAGGCAACTGGCCGTCCGCCTCGGCGAGTTGGGCATCCCGGCCACCGTCGACCTGCGCCCCGACGGAACCCACTCCTGGGGCTACTGGAATGACGACCTGCGCCGTTCGTGGCCGCTGTTCGCCGAGGCATTGCGGTGAGCTGACAGCGGGGACGTTCCTGGTCCCCCGACGGTGTGCCGCAGTGTGACGGCGGCGACAACGCGCGGCGACCGGTCGGATTAATTGTGATCTTCGAGGTGGCTCGAGCGCTGTTTGACCGCATTATCTGCGGGCTATTTCAGCGTCGAAGCGTTCGCAATTCCGACCGTTTGGTGTTCGTCATGAGCGTGCGACTCCGGGTAATCGAGGGTAGCTGAGGTCGGCTTTCGTACAGGTAAAGGCCCCTTCCCCCTGCTTCTCTGACCAGCTGATCTGCTCGTCGCGTACGCTGATGTGATACGACTGTGATTGTGATCTAGAACTACGAAGTTTGTTCGCACAGGACGGTGGAAAATCTTCTGGTAATCGTCACAATGTTTTCCCGAATCCGTGTGTAGCGTTCGGGAATGCCGTTTGATCGCGGCAGAAGGGTTCGGCGTCGAGATCGGAGTTCGATGATGTTTGGTCGGGCAGTGGGCGCTCGGATCGTTGTGGTGGTGCTGGCCGTGCTGGTCGGCGTGGGGATGGCGTCGCCCGCGGTGGGGGCCGAGCAGGCACGGATCGAGGATCAGCGAACGGAGCCCGATCACACGATCGATGTCGGTGTGTACTCGCCGGCGATGGACACCGTCACCCGGGTGCGCGTGCTGCGCGCCGCCGACCCGGAAAAGCCGGCGCCGACGCTGTATCTGCTCAACGGAGTCGGCGGCGGCAGCGACGGCAACTGGCTCGATCGCACCGATGTGGTCGAGTTCTTCAAGGACAAGCAGGTCAATGTGGTGATCCCGTTCGGCGGGGCGGGCAGCTACTTCGCCGACTGGCGGGCCGACGATCCCGTGCTCGGCAAGCCGCGCTGGACCACCTTCCTCACCAAGGAACTGCCGCCGGTGATCGACGCCGAGTTCGGCGGCACCGGCGCCAACGCCATCGCGGGACTGTCGATGGCGGGGACCTCGGTGTTCCAGCTCGCGCTCGCCGCACCGGGGCTGTACCAGGCCATCGGGTCCTACAGCGGCTGCGTGCGCACCAGCGACGCCAGGGGACAGGCGATCGTGCGCACGGTGGTCGGCAGCAGGCTCGGCAATGCCGCCAATATGTGGGGCCCGCCCACCGATCCCGAGTGGTCGGCCAACGACCCCTACCTGCACGCGGAAGCGTTGCGCGGCACCGACGTCTACATCTCCTCCGGCACCGGGGTTCCCGGCCCGTCCGACACGATCGCCGCCCAGGCCGACCCGCTCCAGCTGATCTTCGGCGCCACGCTGGAAGCCGTCACCAACCTGTGCACCCAGCAGCTGCGGGACCGGCTCCAGTCGCTCGGCATCCCCGCGACCGTGGATCTGCGGCCCAACGGCACCCACTCGTGGGGCTACTGGGAGCAGGACCTGCACAAGTCGTGGCCGGTCTTCGAGGCGGCGCTGGCGCGGAGAACGTGACGGCGAAAAACCGCTCGCGGTGGCGGCGCCGATCGGGCAGTCTCGGTATCGATTACCGCGTGAACTCACTCACGAATACCCTGTGACGACCGTCACCGATCCCGATAGGGATGTCGGTGGCGGCGTCGCGGCGTGCACACTGGAGGGTGTGAGTCAGCGTCGTCCGGATCTCTTGCCCCACCGCATCGCGGTGCTGTCGGTGCATACGTCACCGCTGGCGCAGCCCGGAACCGGCGACGCGGGCGGCATGAACGTCTACGTGCTGCAAACCGCGCTCGAGCTCGCCAAACGCGGCACCGAGGTGGAGATCTTCACCAGGGCGACGTCGTCGGATCTGCCGCCGGTGGCCGAGGCGGGGCCGGGCGTGCTGGTCCGTCACGTCGTCGCCGGACCGTTCGAGGGCCTGGACAAGAACGAGCTGCCCACCCAGCTGTGTCCGTTCACCGCCGAGGTGCTGCGCCAGGAGGCGCGTCACCTGCCCGGCCACTATGACCTCGTGCACTCGCACTACTGGCTCTCCGGCCAGGTCGGCTGGCTGGCACGCGATCGCTGGCGGGTGCCGCTGGTGCACACCGCGCACACGCTGGCCGCGGTCAAGAACGCCGCGCTCGCCGAGGGCGACGCCCCCGAACCCGAGACCAGGGTGATCGGGGAGAAGCAGGTGATCGCCGAGGCGGATCGGCTCGTCGGCAATACCGGGGACGAAGCCCGTCAGCTCGTCGACCTGTACGGCGCCTCGCTCGATCGCATCGATGTGGTGCCGCCCGGCGCCGACCTGTCCCGCTACCGTCCCGGCGACAAGCTCGCGGCCCGCGCCGAACTCGGCCTCCGCCCCGACGAGCAGGTCGTCGCCTTCGTCGGCCGCATCCAGCCGCTCAAGGCGCCCGACGTGCTGGTGCGCGCCGCCGCGGACCTGATCCACCGCGATCCCCGCCGCAAGCTGCGGGTGCTGATCGTCGGCGGACCGTCCGGCAGCGGCCTGGCCCGGCCCGACGCGCTCATCGAACTGGCCGCCGACCTCGGCATCACCGACCGGGTCACCTTCCTGCCGCCGCAGCCCGCCGACCGGCTCGTCCAGGTGTATCGCGCGGCCGACGTCGTCGCCGTGCCCAGCTACAACGAGTCCTTCGGGCTGGTCGCCATCGAGGCGCAGGCCAGCGGGACCCCGGTGCTCGCCGCCGACGTGGGCGGACTCGGCACCGCCGTCCGGCACCGCGAATCCGGCCTGCTGGTGCCGGGGCACCGCACCCCCGACTGGGCCGACGCCCTCGCCGCCCTGCTCGACGACCCCGACCGGCTGGCGCGGATGAGCGCCACCGCCGTCGACCACGCGAGCCGGTTCTCCTGGGCGCACACCGCCGATGGCCTGCTCGACAGTTACGCTGCCGCGATGGCCGGATTCCGCGCCGAACGCGGCCCGATCGCCCTGCACGCGGGCGAGACCAGCCAGGCCAGATCGCGGGCGCTGTGGCGGCGCCGGACGGGAGTACGCAGGTGAGCGCCGTATCGCAGGTGATCGACGAGACGCTGCGTGATCGCGAGATCGAATACACCCGCCACAGCGACGACACCTTCATCGTCGTCCTGCCCGGCGAGCGCAAGCTCAAGACCACGGTGATGCTGACCGTCGGCAAGCACGGCGTCCGCATCGAATCGTTCGTCTGCCGCAAGCCCGACGAGAACTTCGAAGGCGTCTACAAATACCTGCTGCGCCGCAACCGCCGCCTCTTCGGCGTGTCCTACACCCTCGACAACGTCGGCGACATCTACCTCGTCGGCCGCATGTCCGCCGAGTCGGTCACCCCCGACGAACTCGACCGCGTCTTCGGCCAGATCCTCGAAGCCGTCGACACCGACTTCAACATGCTGCTCGAACTCGGCTTCGCCGAATCCATCCGCAAGGAATGGAAATGGCGCGTCGCCCGCGGCGAATCCCTCAAGAACCTCCGCGCCTTCGAACACCTCATCGACGAGTCCGACCAGGTCTGAACCGGTGCTGGGCGCGGGGTCACCCAGCACCGGTGTCATCTCAGCAGTTCGTCGGGACCGGTTCGTTGCGGAAGCGGGACTCGACGTAGTTCCAGGCGTCGACGAAGCCGGCGGCGGCCGCCGTCATGTGCTCGGAGATCTCGATCGTGGCGAGCTGGATCGGCGCGCCCTTGGCACAGAAGTGGGCGACCGACTCGGCCACCGGACCGTACGGGGTGAGGGTGTCGTATTTGCCCTGCCAGATGTAGGTGGGCGCGGTGGGCGCCCCGGTGAAGTGGACGAGGCTGTTCTCCCGCAGGACGCCGCGGGCGACCTGGCTGGACATCAGGTCCTTGGAGGCGGCCATCTGCTCGGCGTTGCGGAAGATGCCGTGGAAGAGCAGGAAGCGCCGGCACGCGTCCTTGGTGAATTCGCGGAACCACAGGCCTTGCTCGTTGAGCGAATCCGAGACCGGCACCTGCTCCGGGTACTCGCGCTCGATACCCATGGCGGCCGCGAAGGCCAGGCCGAAGCCGGGGTGCGGCGCGAAACCGAGGGCGTCGGCCATCAATTCGAGGTCGGCGGGGATACCACCGGCGACCACGGCCGCGAGCTTCAGCTCCGGCGCGTAGGTCGGCTGCAGCGCACCGGCCCATGCGGTCGCCATGCCGCCACCGGAGTACCCGGCCAGCGCGACCGGCGAGGTGCCGAGGCCCAGCTCGGCGACCTTCTGAACGGCCCGCACGCTGTCCAGGGTGACCATGCCGCTCATCTTCGCCGCACCGTAGGCGACGGTGGGGCCGAGGTAGTCGGGCACCGAGACCGCCCAGCCGCGCCCGATCGGCAGCATCGCGCCCGGCGCGTCCTGTAGCTCACCGTTGAACAGCGACTGCGACGGGTTGCAGCGCGTGCCGATCGAGTTGATGAGCGCCTGGTAGGACACCAGCGGCGGGTTCTTCACGCCGATCGGCATCAGCACGGTGGTGACGCCCATGATGGCGTTGCCCGCGGAGTTGGTGGAGCGGAAGGCGACCTGCCAGCCCTCGGTACCGGGGTAGAGCATGGTGTCGATACGCCGGGTACGCACGACATCGCCCGGCGCGAGCGCACCGATGTCACTCGGTGCCGTGAAGAACGGATCCGGATCCGGGGTCGGATACAACGGGTTCGCACCAGCCGGCGCGGCGAGCAAGCCCACGCACAGCAGGCTCAACACCAGTACAACGATTTTCGACACAGCTATCCTTCATCAGAGTAGTGCTGCCCAACTGACTAGACCCGACCCGCGTTGAAGTATCTAACGAATTGGGTTCTTTTGTACCGACCAGTAGTCAAAGTGTCGCGTGCCACATGCTGTGATCCTTCACATCGACCGGCCGGGGAAGCGCCTCGTCGTGCCGCGACGGCGATGTGGATACACACCAGGTGGACAGGAGGGCGATGACGGCACTGGCACTCGACATCGGAGCGACCAAATTCGCTGCGGGACTTGTCGATCCGGACTACACGGTGCGCGGGGTGCGCCGGGCAGCGACCGATGCCGACGATCCGTGGGCGGTCTGCCGCGAACTCCTGCTCGCTGTGGCGGGCGACATACCCGTGACCGCGGTCGGCATCGGCTCGGCGGGCCCGGTCGACGTGCCCGCCGGGGTGACCAGACCGCTGAACCTGCCGCGGTGGCGCGACGGGTTCGCGATCGTCGCGCACGTGCGGACGCTGTTCCCCGGGGCGGCGGTGCGGTTCGCGATCGACGGCGCGTGCCTGGTGCTGGCCGAACATCGCGTCGGCGGGCTGCGCGGGGTGGACAACGGGCTGGCGCTGACGGTGTCGTCCGGTGTCGGCGGCGGGATCATCGCCGACGGGCGGGTGCTGACCGGTCGCACCGGCAATGGCGGGCACATCGGGCACATCGTCGTTCCGGGCGACGACACGCCGTGCAGTTGCGGGGGCTTCGGGTGTGTCGAGGCCGTCGCCGGTGGGATGTCATCGGTGCGCTGGGCGCGTGCGCAGGGATGGACCGGCGAGACCGGCGCCGAGCTCGCCGCGGCGGCGCACCATGGTGACGCGGTGGCGACCGCCGCGATGGCACGTGCGGGAACCGCACTCGGACAGGCGATCTCCTCCGCGGCCGCCCTGCTCGATGTGGATCGCGTGGTGATCAGCGGCGGCTTCGCGCACTCGGGCACACCGCTGTGGGAGCCGTTGCGGGCTGCCGTCGCCCGGCACGCGCGGCTGGAATTCCTGCGCGAGCTCACTGTGGAGCTGTCGACCCTGGCCGACGGCGCGACCCTCGTCGGCGCGGGAGTACTCGCGGTGGAGGCGACGCTCTGACGGGGTGCGCGAAGCCGGGTTCGACGAGGTGGCGTGGGTCTGATCCAGGCACTGATGCCAGAATGGCCCCATGACCTACACCCTCGTGCTACTGCGCCACGGCGAGAGCGAATGGAATGCCCTCAACTTGTTCACCGGCTGGGTGGATGTGCACCTGACCGACAAGGGCATCGCCGAGGGCAAGCGGGCAGGCGAGCTGCTCGCCGAGCACGACGTGCTCCCCGACATCGTCTACACCTCGCTGCTGCGTCGCGCGATCAGCACCGCCAACAACGCGCTCGACGCCGCCGACCGGCTGTGGATCCCGGTCATCCGCGACTGGCGCCTCAACGAGCGCCACTACGGCGATCTGCAGGGCAAGAACAAGGAGCAGGTCCGCGAGCAGTACGGCCAGGACCAGTTCATGCTGTGGCGTCGCAGCTACGACACCCCGCCGCCGCCGATCGCCGACGACAACGAGTACAGCCAGGAAGGCGACCCGCGCTACGCGGGCATCGAGGTCCCCAAGACCGAATGCCTCAAGGACGTCGTCGCCCGGATGATCCCGTACTGGGAGAACACCATCTCCCAGGAGCTGCGCACCGGCAAGACCGTCCTGGTCGCCGCCCACGGCAACTCCCTGCGCGCGCTGGTCAAGCACCTCGACAACATCTCCGACGAGGACATCTCCAGCCTGAACATCCCCACCGGCATCCCGCTGCGCTACGAGCTCGACGAGAACCTGCGCCCGGTCAAGCCGGCCGAGTACCTCGACCCGGAGGCCGCCGCTGCCGGCGCCGCCGCGGTCGCCAGCCAGGGCGGCAAGTAGTCGTTTCACCGGAACCGGCCCCGCATTGTTTCCACGGTGCGGGGCCGTTCTGTTGTCACAGGCCGCGATGTCACACTCGGGAAGCCTGTGTCGTCACCTCGGTAGACGCCGCGAGAAGCGCGGCTGCTGAAGGAGGCTCGCCATGAACACCGCCTATGTGATCGTCACCGTCATCGCCGCACTCTGGGTCGGCTTCTCGGCCTTCTCGCTGCTGCGCCGCGCGGCGTTCGTGGTCGACCCGCTGGTGGAATACGGTGTGCCGCAGACCTGGTGGACGCCGCTCGGCCTCGCCAAGGCCGCCGGCTCGATCGGGCTGATCGCCGGCCTGTGGATTCCCGCCATCGGCGTCGCTGCCGCCATCGGCCTGATCCTGTACTTCGCGGGTGCGGTGGTGACCGTCCTGCGGGCACGCTCGTACAAGACCGTCGCCTTCCCGGTGCTGTACCTGCTTCCGGTCGCGGTAGCACTCGGCCTCGGCGCCGCAGCCTAGGCCCGCCGCCGATCGGTCGGGAGACCGCGGCTTTCCGCCGCGGTCAAGCTACCGTGGATGGCGACTCTCTGTGCGCGCTGTTCAAGCCGTCTCGATGACGTCCTCGATGAGGAGCTCTATACAGTGCCGCCCACGGCCGTTTGCTGCCAGAGCACTCGGCCCTCGGCGTATACAATCGCGGACGAATTTTTATAGATGGGGCGCGCTACCAATCCCCACCCATTGTTAAAGCGAATGCGCAATGTTCCGGACTTGAATCCGACCGACGATACGATACTGCTGCGCAGCGCTTCGTCGGCCACCTTCCTGTCCCATTCTGTTAGGGGCTTGAAATTGGGATCGTCGGCCTTGCCGTTTCCTGGGGTGAGGTGGGCACCGTATCCTACTAGAATCGAGTGTTCATTCCCTAGGTCGAGCAGAAGGTCGCTAGCGCGCCAGTCGATTCCGATCACACTTCTTCCCCGCAAGGGGAGGATCCACCTGTCGTCGAGCTCCTGCATAGCGATCCCATCATCATTGCAGTCTGGGCTGATCGCCGCGCTGCCGTCGCGTCAGGCAGTCGCAACGAAGATCACTTGGCTTCTATCATCCGCACAAGGTCTTCACCCATCTCCATGGCTCTGTTACAGGAGTAGTCATCGTCAGGTAGCGGCAACAACCCATCGCTATAGAAGAGGTACAGGGAGTCGCGAGCCAACTGGATTTGGATCGAGCAAGTTGGCTTGCCGGTTTGGCCTGGCCATTCACGCCAGCCGAGCATCTCGGCAGGACGTCCTGCGATCGTCACTTTCCGTCTGGGTGGATGTTCGAGTTCGTCGGCAGACCCGAGGTGGGCGTTGTTGAGTGCGATAATTTTTCTGGAATATTTGGCTACGCTAGTCTCGAACC
>NZ_JBHXAY010000095.1:0-25132 GCF_042728775.1 Nocardia sp. NPDC060259 | reverse complement strand
GATCGAGATGATCCGGTCCCGGGCCCGTGGAGCGCGGCGGCGGGGACGGTGCGTCAGCGGCGGTTGAGAACCGTGCCCAGCAGCCGATCGATCTTGTCAAGCGTGCGGCGGGCATCCCGGCGCCGCTTTTCGGTGCTCGCTGCGACGGCCACGATCACAACCGCCAG
This sequence comes from Nocardia sp. NPDC060259, assembly GCF_042728775.1. NCBI lineage: Bacteria > Bacillati > Actinomycetota > Actinomycetes > Mycobacteriales > Nocardiaceae > Nocardia > Nocardia sp. NPDC060259. The sequence goes on along the minus strand of NZ_JBHXAY010000095.1, from coordinate 24,965 downwards.
AACGACGGCGACGATCGCGCACACCACAGCGGCCGCTGCAATGGGGTACACGGTGAACAAGGTACTGAGCAAGGTGAACAGAGCGGTGGTCATGACATCCTTCGGTCGGTGTGAGCCTGACACCAGACACACCGCCGCACCCCACGCCTTCCGGATGTAGAGGTAACAAAGCGCGCCATGGGAATCGGCCGGGCGAAGCGAAGACCCCGTGTGCGGCCGATCTCGCGAACAACCTCGTGTGCACCGTTCCGCCCCATTGGAAATGGCCGCCGCGATGGCGCTCGTGGGTATCAGATCCGTAGCCGAAGGCGCAACCAGTATCTGCTCGCCGCCGGGCGCGGGTGCGGTGGCGCGGGGTCGATCAGGCGGCGCTGTCGCAGCCGCGTGACCAATCGGCTAGCGCCCTAGAACGTCACGGTGACACCAGAATTCGCCTGGCTCCGAGCGCGCGTCCATCCCGCACGCCCGAGTGGATCAACACAGGTGCCGCGTCCGCGGTGGCGATACCGCATCGACTCGAGCGGCCGGCGTACCGGGCTGATGGACCAGCATTCCTGCGTGCGCCGAGGGTGTCCACGCACGAATGATCGGTCTGGGCGCAAGGGCCGCGAGACTTCAGGGGACTTGCCCGAGAGAACAAAGGACGGCGATGAAGTCTTCGAGCGAGAGCCCTGGGAACCGACGACGTGCTGCGGTGCTGGCAACGGCGAAATGGACGGCCCTACCGGTCGCGGTCCTCGGCGTTATGCCGATGATGCCGGACTGGTTGATGGCGGCCAGCGTGATCACCTTGCTTGTCGCAACGGTGCTGTCAGCCCCCGCGATCTCGAAAATGATCTCCATTCTTGTGGCAGTGTTCGGCGCCCGACGCCTGGGCCACGCAACCCTGCCGGATCAGATCAAACTGAAATTGCTGGAATTGCTGATCCGGGGCTGACCTCGGCCCGATACTGGGGCGATGGCGACAGGCAGGATTCCAGGCCGGCCGCCAACGATCGCCGACACAAGAAAAGCGGACGGTCGGTTCGGTTGGATCTGCCGAATGCTCCGGGAGTACTCCGGTGAGCCCGATATCCAGCACACGCCCAGTTTTGCGCGGCGACTGGCCGCACATCTACCCAAGGAATTGACACCGGCCACCGTGAACCGCATGGAGACCGGAGCAGCCAAGTTCGACATCGGCCGCGTGATGGCATACGAGCAGGCACTCGGTTGTGTGCCGGGGGAATTGCTGGACGTTTTCGTGTACCTGTTCCGGCTGGAGGCCGCGCCCGGCGCACAGATATCGTGGGTCGATCATGGCGACGGCTGGTTCTACGACCTGTTGTACCGGATCTGCCACAACGAGCCGGTCAGTTCGTTGGATTGGCTGCAGTTCTCGATGGCAGCCCGACTACCCGCGCGAGGCAAGATCTTCGACTCCGCTCGCTTCGCCGAGGGCGTGTTCGGTCGCCTGATAGAGGACTTCAGGTCGTCGTTCGAACGCGACGAGCGGTTGCTGCGGGAGGCCCTGATCAACCTGTCCCCCCATTCGATCCCCTACATCGCCGAGCGTGTCGATGAAGACCCCTTGGCGCTGTTCAATGTCGTGGAGTCGCTGGGATTCGTTCAGGACCGTCAAGCGTGGGCGCCCCTGCTACGACTGTGCGCAAAATTGGACGACGGCGTACAAGGACAGACACTGCTGGAAACGGTGCGGCGCTGGATCCCCAGAGACCCCGGATCCTTCGACGACATACGACAAACCGCGCCATCGCTGATTCCATATTGTGAGCACATTATCGAAAATCCAACGGAGGCCTACACCGCGAGAGAGGAAGCGATCGCTTTCCTCTCCGCCGGGCGGGTGGCGATCTCACCGCGGCTTCGCAAATACATGCAGGACAACCGCAGCGAGATCCGTCAACTGCTCGTCGAGCCTGCTGCCGCAACTAAAACCGAGATCATCCGGGCCGTGCACTCCTACGTAGGCAAGCACCTCACCTCACACGGTCCTCACGGCAGGCACGGCGCAACCGGCGTTCCCGCCGGTCTCAGCGGCATGCTCACCGACGCGGTGTTCTCGAAATACCGGGTCCAGCGTCTGGGCTTTGCGCTGGCTCTGGGGCCGCTGCAGATAGCGTCGGGTCTGGCGCATGGTGCCGGTCTCGCTCTGCTGAAGGATATTTCGAATGAGGACTACGGAACTCAACGCGCCGTTCTGCGCCTCATGACCAAGATCGACCACCCCGCCACGCATCCCTACTTCTCGCGCTTCGCCCACACCAAGATCCTCGACGAGGGCGTGCGGCTGACCGCGGCGTGGGCGTTGGGTACCGGCTCGGGGCCACACGATGAGATGTGTCTTCGAGCGCTGCTGCCCGGGGCGGCGGTAACCACTCGACGCGTGATCGTTTTGGCGGCCGAGCGCCGCAACTTCCCGAAACTGCTGACAGAGCTCGCGACCGATCGCAGCTCGGTGGTCAGCGTCGAGGCCGCCAAAGGTCTGCGGCGCCTGCCGAAGCCGGCCACTCCGCGACCGCACGCTACCTAGAGTTGGCCTCGAGCGCGGCCCGGAACAGGTCCAACGTCGAGTTGTGCGGTGTCAAGCTCGAGACCGGAACCCAGGCCGCCTCGGCGGCGTCGTCTCCGGGGTGAAGGCTGCCGGACAGTCCCTCGACTCTGTGGATCAGCACGATGAGGTGATGGTCGGGGTCGATATGCTGATGTGTCCCGATCATTGTCGCTCGGCGGCCGAACAGCCCGGTCTCCTCGACCAGTTCACGTAGCACACCAACTTCTGCGCGCTCACCGAAGTGGAGTCGCCCTCCGGGCAGCGACCAGGCGTTCGCCCGTGGCTGTCGGGTGCGGCGAATGACGAGCAGACGTTGGTCAGGGTCGATGCAGAGCCCGGCGGTGCAGACCACCGGCAGCCGTGACTCAACGCCCATAGCGCCGCTGTCGCTGCTGGAATTCGGCCACCGCCGAGCTGAAATGCAAGCCCCGGAAATCGGGCCACAACGTGTCGGTGAACACCAACTCAGCATGTGCGACATGCCACAACATGAAATCGGACAGACGCTGCTCACCGCCCGGTCGGATGAGCAGATCGATATCAGGAGTCTGTTTCGAGAACGAATTGTATTCGCGGTCAGCGCTCGTCGGGTCGGCCGCAGTGGTCAGTCCGTCCAGTAGCTCGGCTCGCGAGCTGTAGTTCACCGCGAAGCAGACGTCTATCTCTCCCTGCCCTTGCCGCCCGTGCTCGACGACATGCAAGATGTCGTCGACGATGCGTTCATCGTGATACTCACCGATGACGTGAACGTTGGCGTCGGCTGTTTCCACCGCGTCCAGGACCTCCGACGTCCACAACCATCGCCGGAGTTTCACCAGGGAGTCGACCTCTTCAGTACTGCGGTCCAGATTACGCGCAGCGAGCGCGAAGAATGTCACGTGGGAGACGTTGAGCCACCTGGCCTCTTCGATACACGACACCAAAGCTGGTGCGCTCGACAAGTGCGCGTCGACGGCCGATATGCCCCGGGCAGCGCCCCACCGCCGATTGCCGTCCATGATCAACGCCACATGGGCCGGCACTCCCCGATCTTTGACTGCTCGACGTTCGGTCCATTCGATGATCCTCACGACGCCGCCCTCGATGGACCCGCCACCTTGCCTCCCACACCGATGTCAGCCTCCCCCAAGGCCTTTGAAAGCTTGCAGACCGAGCGTAGTGCGCCGAAGACACCTACGGATCAGTAAACCCGCAGGTACGCTCTGGGATTGCGACCAGCGACGGTGAACTTGCTGTCATGGGTCAACTATCGACTTACACATACCGGAGCAGCGGACATCGTCGTCGCCGCGAGGGCCGGTCTTCTCCACGACACCAACAGTCTTCCTCGACGCCGACCGCACCTGCGTTGGCTACCTTCAGCTACATGATCTATCCAGGCGGGGATTCGGCGTCGCGAGTGGCGCAGCTGGCGAACATCGCGCACGAAAACTGGATGCAGGACTGGCCTATCGAGGTATCCGATCCGGCACGGCTCGATGAATTCGTTTGTCTGCTGCTCGCGAACAAGGCCGACTGGGAGCTGAGTTTCTGGTTGCTGGATCTGGTCCTCCAGTCGGCCCAGGACGACCTGGTCATCACGCCGGCGCAGGACGATCTGCCGGAACGAACCGAGCCGTTGGTCGACGCTCTCGTTGCGGTTTGGGAAGCAACGCAAGCACCAGGAATCGCGCAGCGGCTCGAGTACTGGGCATGCCTTGAGGCCTCCGCTCCCGATGAGATGTTCTTTGTGAGCCCGCTGGTACGCGAAGCGCGTCGCCGGATCGGCCATAGCACTAGATAAGACGGCGACGCGCCACGCTCCGCGCGGTATGCGGCACGTCAGTACGTTGCCTCGGTGATTGTCGAGCCCCGATACCGTGGCCGGATGCGGTGGATTCGCGACTACTACGCGGACGAGGACATCTGGCTCCTCTCGAACTCGATGACGACGGTTGGCCGAACCGGCAGGTCACTCTGCGATGTTCAGACGGTGAGCCCGACACCGCCGCAGCGTTAGACGAGGTAATCCATGCAATGAGATCACGGGGAATCGGCGCAGTTTAGAAGGCCGAGGTCAGGAAGAACGGCGCCTTGACGTTCACGCCGTAGATACGGTCGAAAGCCTGCTCGTCGGCGTCGAGCGTGGAAGGGCCGTAAGTCAGTACCCGTCAAGCCCAAGTACTGGGTTCCGCTCCCACTGGACCGCATGCAAGCACGACCAGAGGCTCCACCCAATGGCCACACCCGCGGCCGCTGCAACGGCCTTCGGCACGAAGAAAGTTACATCACAGCGTTGTCGACCGATATTAAGACCACCCCTCATACACAGCCCAGGGATCATCATGGGTCCTCTCTCCAGCCGAACAGCGACGACATTGCCCTTCCTCTGTGCGCTCGCGCTGATGGGGTGCAGCTACGAGGATCCGGGCGACAGCGGCGTGACATCCAGCGTCGTCACGTCCAGTCCTACTTCGGTGCCCTCGTCTTCCCCGGCAGCTCCGTCCTCATCAGCTGTGGCGCCATCAACATCAGCGATGGCCCCACGGCCCGCACCGCCGACCACACGATCGAGCCATCAGTCCAGTTCGCCCAGGAGATCACAAACGAACTGCCACCCTTCCTATGAGCCGTGCGTGCCCGTCACAAGCGACGTCGACTGCGCAGGAGGAGGCGGTAACGGCCCCGCCTACACGGGACGAGTGCGAGTGATCGGGCCCGATGAATACGACCTCGACCGCGACGGAAACGGAGTCGGCTGCGAGCGCAGTTGACCACACACGCTCGTTCGGATTTCAAACGATCTCGCAGTGATCATCGTCCCCGCGCCGAAACTGCCTCTGGTGTCACGCCGTCGATCACTGGCGCCGGCAACGGCGGATTCGTGGTGGTGTGGAGCCAGCGCGTAGCCGATGCCGACGTCATGGCCGCCGATCCAAGGGTGCTCGTGTCGATGAATCCGTCGCAGCACCCGATGTCTCCATCCGGCACAGATTCTGAACCTGCCGACGGGAAACGACGCCGCGAGTTCTTCCGATTCACCCCCAGTACGGGAGCGCCGGGCTGATCCGCTACCGATCGTCCGGCTGGTTCGCACCTCTCGGCCCCGCGATCGATTGTCGCTGCGACGCTGCGAGTTCGGCGCCGGTGAGCGCACAGAACATGACCGCCTCCCCGACATTGCCCAGCGGCGGACAGGCCATCGCGGCGCCGGATGCGACGATCAGCGCCACGATGCCGAGCAAGGGGAATCGCAGCGCCTCCTCGCGCAGCCGCCCAGCGCGCCAGCCGCGAGGCGCCCGAGCTGCCACCCGACCTGGTTTTCCTAGGACATTCGGCCGGTGCCGAGGCCGTCGCCTTCGTCGCCGATCATCTGCGGATCGATGCCCCGCGCACCTGGGCGCGCCTGCGCGGCATCGTGCTGCTCGACCCAGTGAAGTCCTTCCTCGGCGACAACATCGACACAGCGCTGGCCGGTATCGGCACCACCGCGCTTCCCGCGCTCACGATCTCGGCGCCACACTCACTGTGCAACAGCCTCGGCACCGGCACCGCGGCCGTGCAGGCCTATCTGCACCGCCCCTTCGTCGGCGTCCGATTCCCCAACGGCGCCCATACCGACGCTGAGGGCGCAAGTTCCGACGCGCTCGGCGAAGCACTGTGCGGACGACCACGCAACGCCGACATCACCGCGCTGCGTGCCCTGGCTCTCGGCTGGACCGACGACTTCCTCGATTCCACATCGACTCCGGCCTACGCGATCAGCCCACACCGCCACCGGATGCACACCTGAACCGAACACACAACAAACACACACTATTGACCGGAATCAACGGGAAACAATGAGAACGGACCAGCGCGTTGCATATATGAAAAATGTTGACTACCAGCATTATTGGGAACCATTGGGTAGCTTCCGAGGAACTGGAACCGTCGCCAGGTGGTCGCAGGTTCAAATCCTGTCAGCCCGACAGTGAAAACCCCCTCTGACCTCGGTCGGAGGGGGTTTTCTTGTGCTCCGGGACTTGACGTGGTTCGGCCCATACACACAGTTACAGCACAAAAATGACGTCGGCGGGGTTCGTCAACGGCTCCGGGAGCACCGATTCCTGCCCAAAGAGCGACCATGAGCCGCCCAACTCAGCATTTGTGTCCGACATCACACAATTGCCCCGGTGGGGGCACTCGACGTATCCCGATAGGACGGTTCGAGGGCAAGCCAACGCCGCCCGGCGTCGTCCTGACTCACACCCGCCAGGTATCGCCCGGTCCCGGCGGGCCCCCAAGCTCCCGAGGCCGTCAGCGGGCCTCCGATATACTCGACCGCAGGAAGAGCTACTGATCGCAACACATCAGTGAGCGACGCATGCCTTCCGCTCCTCCATCGCCTGACACGGCGAACTCTGCTTCCCCTATGCCCGACGGCGAAACCTGGCTCACCAGCCCAGATCTCGCCTCGCGCTGGCACATCCCCTCAAACCTTCGCCTCCTGGGCCTCCGCAGGCACCGGCCCCCGCTACAGCCACCTCGGCCGACACCGTCGATACCGGCTAGCCTCCGTGCGCACCTGGGAGCTTCAGCGTCTGCTCGGGACGCGGTCCACGGCACGTAGCCCGCGACACCAACCGCGGCCGATGACGAGAAATGGTTGACCACCGCCGATCTCGCCCAGCGCTTGCAGATCCCAGCCAAGACCCTGGCTGCCTGGTCTTGCAACGGCACAGGGCCGCTCTATGCCCGTCTCGGCCGACACCGTCGATACCGCCTCGCCGACGTCGGCGCGTGGGAAGACCAAACTCCCGAGGTCCGCCCGCCCGCATCCGTCGCACCGCTGGCTGAGGATCCACCCCCAATCCGCAGGGTGTTGGGCAGCTACGGAATCGAGCACTGGGTGCCTCGAACTCCGGACGGTGTCTGGGATAGCAATTTTGGCTCACCTCAGGTGACGAAGAAGCTCTCGAGCACCTGCGCAGTCTGGGTGTCTGTGTATACACCCACCTGGTCTGACGCTTTGCCGGCACCGCGTCGAAGCAGTCCAGAAGTCCTCTGGAAAAACGACCCTGGTACAGCATCGGTTTGGTGACACTGGAACAGGTGAAGCGCCCGCACAGCCATGTCGCCGTCGTAGGCACGTAGCTTCTCGTACTCGCGAAATCCCACACCCCATTGGAAACATCGCGCCGGTACCACCGAGCTGCGTCGACTGGCCGCGGCCCGGCGAGCGAGCGATCTAGCGCAGGACCCGGGCAGTTTCCGGCGGGCTCGTTGTGGAGCCGCCGGAAACTCGCGACGGAGGTGCCGCTAGCGCGCCGAAACCACGGCCCCAGTCAGGTGTCCGACCGTGGACGCGAGATCGCCGCAAGCCTGCTCGTACTGGCGGCGCAGGGTCGCCACAAGGTCGGCGGTCGGCCCGGCTTCGGTGACGGCACCGATGCCCTGACCCGCACCCCAGACATCGCGCCAGGCCTTGGCGTCGGTGCCGGACGAACCGAAATTCATCTGCGAGGGGTCCGACTCGGGCAGGTTGTCGGGGTCGAGACCGGCGGCGACGATGCTGCCGCGCAAGTAGTTCCCGTGCACGCCGGTGAACAGATTGCTGTAGACGATGTCGGCCGCGGCCGAGTCGACGACCATCTGCCGGTAGCCGGGCACGACGTTGGCCTCGGTGGTCGACAGGAACGCCGAGCCGATGTAGGCCAGGTCGGCACCGGCGGCCTGAGCCGCCAGGATCGACCGGCCGTGTGCGATGGAACCAGACAGCAGCAGCGGACCGTCGAACCAGGTGCGGATCTCCTGGATCAGCGCGAACGGCGACTGGGTCCCGGCATGCCCGCCGGCGCCCGCGGCCACCGCGATGAGCCCGTCGGCGCCCTTCTCGATCGCCTTGCGCGCGTACTCGTTGTTGATCACGTCGTGGAGCACGAGTCCGCCGTAGGAGTGCACCGCGTCGTTGATCTCGGTCCGCGCGCCTAGCGAACTGATCACGATCGGCACCTCGTGCTCGACGATGACCGCCATGTCCTGCTCGAGCCGATCGTTGGAGCGATGCACGATCTGATTGACCGCGAACGGCGCCACCACCGCCTCCGGGTTCGCCGCCGCGAATGCCGCGTTCTCCTCGACGATGCGTTCGAGCCAGTCGCCGAGCAGCGACGCTGGCCGCGCGTTCAGCGCCGGAAACGATCCGACGATCCCGGCCTGACACTGGGCGATGACGAGCTCGGGGCCCGACGCGATGAACATCGGCGAGGCGACCACAGGCAGGGACAGGCGGCCGGAAAGCTGCAGGGGCAGTGCCATTGAATCCTCCGAAGGCAGGACCGACCAGCGGTCGAGCCGCCGGGCGAACGTCAGTTCCTGCACGATAGGACGCACACCGACCCATATGCAACCAGTTGCATAGCGATCGTGGCGTCAATCACCGTGCCGATCCGATCGGCGGCGCCGCGACCGCCCAGCCGTGCCCTCGGGTTGGTGGACGACGCCACTCCTGTCCGGAGTCGTTGGATTCGCTTGTCGCTTCCGCAGGCCCACGAGCCACCGTGGGCTAGGTCGCCGACAACAAATAACAGCGCCACGACCAGGTACGACGAGGTGGCGCCGGTCTCAACGGAGATCATGGAACCACTCCGATTGTCATGTGCACGTCAACTGCGGGAGAACATGGCGAGCATCCGGCGAGTCACCGCGGAGCCACCGAAGACATTGATGCTCGCGAGCAGAATTGCCGCGGACGACAACAGTGTGATCAACCAGTCGCCGTACCCGATCTGGAGCAGTGCCGCGACCGCGATCCCGATCCGACGGCCCGCCGACATCGGCTGTTTCGGTGCCTGCGCTCCGCAGGAGGTGAGGTCACCCTGCCTCGGCGGGTGAATCTGGCAATCATGGACTACGAGTTCGTCGCCGAGGGGGTGCCGTTACCGGCGGCCTACGCTGCACTCCAGCTTTCCGAACATGGACACTGCTGGACCGACACGTCCAGGCCGCTCCCCCACCGAAGTCGACCGGATTTGCGAAGATAGACCCATTCGCTCGAGCAGTCCGACAGCATCTTGGGGTTGACAACCGGCTCGCCTGTGATGCGAGGATCATCGAAAGCGTGCTTTACGCACGAAATTTGGTCGTGGCATAGTCGAACACGCGCAGGCTTCCCAGAAACCGGGCGGCAGCGTTGGCCAATTCATCGAGCAGACAGGACAAGCCGCATGGCACGCAAAGTGGTAGTCAACATCGTCGACGACATCGACGGCACCACACCCGCTACCGAAACGGTCACCTTCGGTGTCGATGGTGCCCTCTACGAAATCGACCTCTCCGACAACAACGCAGCCACGCTGCGTGACACCATGGAGCAGTGGGTCCCGCACGCCCGCAAAACCGGCCGCACGGCCAAATCCACCAGCCGACCCATTCCATCCCCGGCCAAGCCTGCGCGAAACCGCAACGATCTCACCGCGATCCGCACCTGGGCCGCAGAAAACGGCCACAAAGTTTCCGCGCGCGGCCGCATCGCCGCCGAGATCGTCGACGCCTACAACAAGGCGGTCGCCTGACCGAGCTGCTCGTGCCCGGACAATCCGGGCACGAGCAGCGGGGCACGGATCCAGCGGTGGTGGCACCCGCCGTTGTGCCAAGTCCTCGACGACAGCTACTCGAACCAGACCCGACACCTGTCACCGATCGACAGAACATCGGCTACGCCGCGCCGAAATACTCAACCTGACTTCCATGAGGAAGAAAGGAGCTCGCGCGTTGCCCGCGGTAGATATCACAGACTCGCGGGTGATCAAGGGCTCCTAGCGACTCCGAAATCCTAACCGTTATGTTCGAGCGCACGATCAGGACGACCGAACGTCAGGAACCGAAGGACCCAGTCGAAGGCTTCGACGCCGGCACTTCCACGGTGTAGTCGGAACCCTTGACCTGATCGGGTGAAGTGTGGGAGCTACCGCAGAAGCCGCTGAGCTGGTAACGACCTGGAGCCAGACCCGAGCGGACAGGACGCACGGTACTGCCTGGACCCGCTGAGCCGGCGGAATCGTGTTCGGTGAATTCATGCACCGAACCATCGATCCCGATCACCGCAAAACACACTCCCCTGTCGTTCGGGTTGGTGATCGTGGCCACGATGGAATCGTCGCCTTGCGCCACGAACGCCAACTGCGGCGGCTGGTAGGACTCCGCAACCGCAGTCCCCGGCGCGAACACACACCCTGCCACCACAACCGACACACCCGCCGCGATTCGATTCACCATCATTCGGGTGATTCTGGCATACAGATCCGAAACTGGTTCAGGGGCAGGCAAACTCACGTCGAGCGCGACTACCCAAGCTAAGAACTGTCCCGTACGTTGTTGAGCGGCAACGGTATCGTGTCGCCAGTGGTGATCTCGGCGACTGACCCGGTGATAGTGGAGCTGTTCTCCGGCCTGCAGCCGCGCAAGTTCGCTCGCCTGATCACCCAGTTGCGGCGAGATGGCGCCGACCGGCCTTTGCGAGGCCGACCCTGGGGATTATGGTTCGAAGACCGGGTGCTCGGGCGACCGTTGCCGGGTAACCCCAAAGACTGCCGGTTACGTGGCGACGGGGTGTCTGTCGCAATGGCGGGCGTGGCTACCCTGGCCAACCTCGCCCACGCCCAGTGACCCCGGCCAGGAAGCAGCCGACGTCACCGCCTCGGACTTACGGGACATCCCTTGGTGTGTGATTGAAGTGTGTCGAAGTCGAGGCCACACACAGTCAATTCGCTGTCGGCATGCTATGCCGAAGTTGGTGCATGACAACCACGTCCGTCATCGCGTTCAATGCACTCGCCGACACCAACAGTGGATGGGTCGCGCTGCGGGAGCCCACGTGACCGACCAGGAGCTCGTCAGCAGATCATGGGCGCCTTCTCACCTTCTCACCCAACGGCGTGCAAGGGTTGCCGCAGCTAGTGCAAGCAGGACGATTAGCGTCGCGGCCAACAGCACACTTCTGCCGCCTGCATGTGCGGCGGGCCCCCCGAGCAAGGCGAGCAACAGCGCGCCTAGGACCAGCCCGCCGCCAAGTACTACCGCTGCATAACACAGGCCGGGCTTGCAGAGACGCTGCCAGATGTAGATCACCACGACCAGAGCGATCGGAACGAGGAATCCGGTCCAGGCGACGCTGGAGCCGATCACCCGCCCTGCGATGGGCAGGGCCAACGCCGTGAGTAGCGCGGTGAGCCATGCGAGCGGGATACACCATCGCGATGTCGGCGCGAAGCCTGGAGAGCCATCGGTGCCGAGCAATGACGGCTCGATGACCTCGGGGTCCACACCGAGTTCCCTGACGCGGTCCGTGAGATGCCCCAGGTAACGTTGAAAGATCGGCTGCCAGCGGTCCGTGGAAGGGCGCACAGCAGCCACATACCGGGCGACCGCCAGAGTGTTCGCCTCCTCCGCGAGGACCGTATCGGTGTGCTCCACTCTGACCATCAACTCGAATGCGCCGATCAGGCGTTGGGTCGACGATACCTGCCTGAGCACCACGCGAAAGACCTGTCCGTAGCGCACGCCGGGAGGCAACCGGAGCGTGATCAAACCAGCCAGGTTGCCCGGCCCGAACGGCGGCAGCGGGATATACGAAACATCGCCGACGCGACATCGAATGGTGTGCTCATCCACTCTCCCGACTCGGCCTGGGCCGACGCGCAGACTTGACAACTGGATGATGTCATCGGCGTCCAACTGAGGCATGAACAGTTCGACCTCGGTCTGACGCGGCAGCGTATCGAATACGATCATCAGCTCGTCAGGGCCCACTGCGGTGAGGCGGAAGCGCTGTGGCGGCCGACCGATGACGGTAAGAGGCTCGGTTGCGGTCGATAGAGGCGCGATCCCGGTCCGGTCCGGCGGCTTCAGTTCGAACGCATGCTGCACTGTGCGAGTCGGATCGGTCCCAGGATTGGTGGAGTAGACGATCGCGAGGTTGCGCTGGGCGAGTTTATCGCTGCTTCCGGGCGAATCACCTTCCCGCACCAGGGGATTGGCGGCGGCTGGATTGAAATGAATCTCTGCCACCAGGCATTGATGTCGCCCGTTGATGAGCGTCGCGATGCTCTGCAGACCCGAGCTGTAGGGACCGACTGCGTTTCCTGGATACCACGGATACCGGTTGGCGGTGCTGTTGAAGTCCAGCCAACAGCCGAAGAAGGTCGTGGATTCGCTGCCGCCTGTCGCGTCGATCGTCGTCTCGTTCGGCGGGTCGGTTTGATCGGTCAGCAATTGGAACGACGAATCGACGCGCCGCGTCGCGAAGAACGGTATCGTGGCGATCTCGGAACCGATCAGTCCGAGCACGGGTATGGGGTTTCCCTCGAAGTTGGTCATTGTCCTATACGTTGTCGCCGAGCGGAATTCGGTACCGGTCGCTGCGACCGTGAACAGCCGGAAGAAGACGCGCACGTCGGTAGCATCCAGGAGCCGGCCACGGTAGCGCACTTTCGCGACCGCGTAGTTGAAGACCCGTTGTCCGTCGCGCGTGTAGGACCACTCGAGCTGAGTATTGTCGGATGCGGCAGCGATGGTGTTGAATTCCGCTGTCCCCGTGGCGGGATTGTTGTTGAAGCGCTCGAGCACCTCGCGGATGAACGTGACCGCGGATTCGTCGCTGTTGCCGTGCGCAGGCTGGCCGAAGCGCTCGTCGCCCGCGCTGACTTTGAACACCTGCAGATCGATGCTGAGCCAGCTGGTAGGCCCGTCGAGCATGTACGGATTCTGCTGGTGGTGCAATCGAATCGTCCCATGGCCGACATACGCACCCAGCGTTGCGTCGAGCGTTACGTCTTGCATCTCGATGGGTGTTGTCCTGTCCGCTCGGAAGAACGGCGCTGTCCCGGCAATACTGAGGCGGTATTTGAACGTGAATCGCTGTCTGACTCCCGATGGCAAATCCGGAATCTCGTACGAAAGCGTTTGCGCGACGGCGGTCAACTCCGTGACAACCGTGCCATCGCTACGGCGGAAGACGACGACAGGAGACAGCGCCGACGGCGGCGGGGACTTTGCTGTTGCGCTGGTGATGCCAAGCTCGGAGGGTAGGAATCCATCCATCACGACGTAGAACGCGTCGTCGAACGTCGTGGCCGGAAATATCGCGGCGTTGACTTCATCATTGGAATAGTGGCTCTTGTCGACGACGACGAAACAGCGAGCCCGGAGGAGCCGAACGAACCTGGCAGTCTGACAAGGACGGTTGTTCGCGTCCACAATCCAGAGCATGTAATAGCCCGGCGGCGCCACGCTCGGATCGGTCGGAACTAGTGCGGTCAATTGGTTCACGCCCGGCCCAGGCACGAAATCCAATGCGACATAGCGCTGTTCAGTGTCGGTATGATGCGTCATCGATCCGGGCCGCATAAGCGCGACCTTGCGGATGTCAGCTGCATCGGGTGTGTCGATGATGAACTGCCCCCCGTAGCTCAGCTGGTCGGCGGGACCATCGATCGGGGTGATGCTGGTAATCGTAGGTCGAACGGCAACAGTGTCATCAGCGTTGAAGAAGTATGGCGGCTCATAGAACTCGAACGACTTCCGGTTGCCGTCGCCAGCGATATTCCCGTCGAAACCGCCGGCCACCAGCACACGGCCGTCGGGTATCAGCAGCGCTGCCGAGTGGTACATGCGCGACTCACTCGCGGTGGCGGCAAGCGTCCATGCATTCAGAACCGGATCGTAGAGCTCGGCCTGATTCGATGGCGTGCTCGTGGTATCGAACTTGTACTTGTCGTGCCCTCCGAGGACGAGGACTTTGCCATCCGGAAGCAGAACCGCGCTGACGTTGATCCTCGGATGGGTCATGTTCGCGACTCGCGTCCACGTGGCGGGATTGGTTCGCGTGTCCAGGATCTCGGCAGAGCGCGGTCGAGCCTCGGACGAAATTCCGTCCCCCGCGTATCGCCCGTCGTTGCCGAAGATTGCGGCGGCGCCACCAACTACCAGGATTCGCCCGTCTTGCGCCGGAGGGAGTAGGACCGAGGTGCCTTCTTCGCGCAGCGCGACTGATGGGCCAACGCCGTCGTCTGTCCAGAAGCCGCTAGATGCGCTGGTAACTCGAAACGAGAAAGTCCCGATCGGATCCGAAACCGGATCCTCATAACGCCACGTCGTTCCCGTGTGGACGACGCGACCACCCGGCACGAGATGCATTCCAGGATACGTCGGGAAGGTTTTGTCCGCCCCCGAGAGAGTTGTCGGTGAATAGCTGGGACCAGTGAAGGGGGGACTCAGCAGCTCCACTGTTGAATTGATGACCTCGGGACCACCTTCCTCTTCGCGTCCCGAGAACACAACGAGCTGTCCGTCACCGAGCGTCACCAAGGTCGGGTACCAGCGGCCGTGCTGCATGTCGCCGATCTTCGTCCACGCGCGGACCGCGGGATCCGGGTCGAAGATGCAGATGTCACGGATGCCCATTCCATGGTCCGGATGTGCCATCGCTCCACCTACCGTGATCACCCGACCATCGTCGAGATTGGCGTGATGGCAGCAGAAGATGTCCGCGGTACCCGGAAACGGCTGCTCCACGGCGGTCGCCGCAGGCTGCGTAGGGTCCCAGACATACGATTCAGCGAGGTACTCGTTGGTCTCGGCATGGCCGGAGAACCAGAGCACCTCGCCGGTTCGCAACAACGTCGCGTGAATAACGAACACGCCCAACCCATCGCGATCTGTCTTCGAGTCTCCGGGGGTTTGCTGAGCGCCGCTCCAGCGACCTTCCGTGGCGAACGGCATATCACACCGACCCTTCTGAGATCACGCACCTGACGCTCCGATGCCCAGGGCTGCTCAGCTGTCGTAGCGCCCTAGACCAGCGGGCATGTTGCCCGGTGAATGTGGCGTCGTACATCCATCAAGATGACAACCCCAATCGCACCTATCGTTGTCGATACCCACGATGATCGGCTACTGACGTGATCCGAACACGCGTAGTCAACTACTCGATCTTTAGCACCATAAATGTCGACATGTCGAGTGACGGGACCGCAGTTGTGTCTGCTTGCTTGATCCGCACGACTACCCGGGATTGTTGATTCGACCACGCAACACGGTGTGCGACTACCTGCGGGTGCTACGTCGAACGGGCTTGTCCGCGACCGGCTTCGGGTCCCCCACCTCGACCTGCGGGCTCCCGTCGGCCGGCGGGGTACCCCAGCTGCACCGTCACGAACGAACCCTTCGGTCGTCCGGCACCGGGCTCGCGCGCATCAGCCACATCACAGCGGCGAGCGTCAGCACCCAGCCGATCACTTCGATAATTAGATGATCTGTCGCGTTGGGAACGGATTGCAGCAGGTACACCCGGACGCTGTTGATCGCTCCGTGCGTCATGACCGCCGGCCAGACACTCCCCGACCGCCGGCGAAGTGCGAGCAGCAGCGGCGCCCACGGCAGCATGCCCGCGAAATAGATGACGATGTCCCACGGTGGTCGGTCTCCGATGACGGCAACCACCGGCAGGTGCCAGACAATCCAGACCACACCGCTGACAAAGGCCAGCGACCAAAATCCCCATGACGCGGCCCGGGTCGCCAACCAGCCGCGCCAGCCGAACTCTTCGCCGATAGCGAAGACCGACTGCATGAGGAAGACCGGAATGACCCATACCGTCGCCGCCAAGATCTGGTCGAGCGGGTTGAGCGGCCAGATCCCCAATGCCAGTGCGATGGCGGCCTGGATGGCGGCGATCGCGGTGATGAGGCCGATGCCGATGCCGGCCCACATGGGTGTGCCGCGCCACCCGGTGGCGAATGTCTCCCGGAACGTTCCGGGTCGTCGGGCGAGCCACATGATGGTCGCTGCGAGCAGCGGGGTCAGTTGCAGGATCGGAACGATCAGGTTGTCGAAATCCCTGGAAACGAGCCGAAAGACCATCGGAACGGACAGCGCGTAGCACAGCACGATGGCGATCGCGAAGAACCACGCGACATCGGTGACAGCCGATCCGGTAGAACTGCAGCGCGCACGGACTGTCGTCATGGCTGCCCACCACCTCTGGTAACAGAATCCCTGCCTACCCACCTTCGCTTCGATCGCGACGTCGACAACCGGGCACGCATACCAGAATTCGTTGTTGGAGAGCGGGAATCTTGGTTCATGCACGGACCGTAGCAATCTGATTCGGTCTCCGGATCCCGGAAAGACCCGGAAGTTCACCCTGAAAAGGCCCCCTACCCGACATCCTGCGCCGATGAGTCAGCCGCCGAGAGTAGACAGCTCACGCTGCAATCTGCACCCGCTAATCGGCTCGCACGCGTCTGGTGTCGTATGCCCACATCGCGATCTCGACGCGGTTGCGGGCGCCGAGCTTGCTCATCAACGATGCGACGTGGGTCTTGACCGTGCTCAGGCCGACGAAGAGCTCGATGGCGATCTCGGCGTTGGTCCGGCCGCGTGCCACCAGCGCGAGCACCTCCTCCTCGCGCTCGGTGAGCGGGTCGATGGGCTGGACCGGTACCACCGGTGCCTGGTCGGCGAAGGTCGCCAGCAGCCGGCGGGTGACGTTGGGGGCGATCAGCGCGTCCCCGTCGGCCGCCGCGTGGATGGCCTGCACGAGGAGCCCCGGCCCGGCGTCTTTGAGCAGGAAGCCGCGGGCGCCGGCGCGTAGGGCGCCGAGGACGTACTCATCGAGGTCGAAGGTGGTGATCACGACAACCGCCATCGGGTCCGTGACGCCTGGCCCCGCAAGGCGTCGCGTCACTTCGATGCCGTCGAGCCCGGGCATCCGGATGTCGACCAGGAGGACATCGGGACGCAGCCGGGTCGCCAGGTCGAGCGCTGCGAGCCCGTCGGCCGCCTCCCCCACGACCTCGAGGTCGGGTTGCGCGCCGAGGATCATCACCAGCCCGGTTCGGACCAAGTCCTGGTCGTCGGCTACAACCACACGAATGCTCATGCCGGCGCGTCCACGGGCAGCACTGCCTCGACCACCCAACCACCCTCGGGCCCCGGCCCCGCGGAGAGCGATCCGCCGAGGAGCTGGGCGCGTTCGGCCATGCCCAGCAGGCCGAATCCAGGTTTCGGGACCGGGCCCGGCTCGGTCTGTCCATCGTCGCTGACCCGCAGCCTGACGGTGTCGCCGTCCCGGCGTACGTCGATCCCGACGCGGGTCGCGCTCCGGGCGTGCCGTACGGCGTTGGTCAGGGACTCCTGCGCGAGCCGGTAGAGCGCGGCGTCCACGGGTCGTGCCAGCCGGGTCGACGAACCGTCCAGCGAGACCTCGACGGTGGGCGTCGCGTCGGCGCGCGCCAGAGCAGGCAGGTCCGCGACACCCCGTTGCGGTGAGTAGGCGACGGCTTCCTCCGCACGCAGCACCCGCACCATGGATCTCATCTCTGCCAGGGTTCGCGACGCTTCGGACTCTATCGCGGCCAGGACCTCGGCAGCCTTCTCAGGCTGGATGGCGGCGATCACGCCACCGGCCTGCGCCTGCACCGCGATGGCCGAGACGTGGTGGGCCACGGTGTCGTGCAGCTCGCGCGCCAGCGCCACCCGTTCCTGATTGCGGATCTCGCGCTGTTGGCGATGCCAGAGGTCCGCGCGGTAGCGGAACACCGCCGCCAGGGCGACGAACAACAGCAAGAGGACGCTTCCGCCGAAAACGTCGGCCCAGCCCGCGGAGGAGGCGTACATCCCCAGCGCGACGACGACTGCCACGAACACCGTCCCCACGACGATCTCGCGTCCCGAGCCCCACCGCACCAGGGCGTAGAGCAGGATCAAGTCGGCCATCATGGAGTAGAGGCCGAGGTCCCCGGCATGCGTAGTCAGCTGCAGGACCGAGAGCAGCCCGGCGACGCCCCACCCGACCAGGGCGGCCATCAGGGGGCGGCTTCGCCGCCAGAGCAGGGCAGGCATCAGCGCCAGGGCGAGCACCGCTACCAGGGGTCGCCAGGCCAAGCCCGGCCGAACGATACTTTCGACCAAGGTGGCGGCCGCGAACACGCCAACCAGCAGCCAGTCGAGACGACCGATGGGTGGGGCGTCACCAGGCCGCGGCTCATGCCAGAGGGAGCGCCGGACAGTGACCACGGCTTCAGCATAGGGATCGGCGCGCCTCGGCGTACCCGCCGAAAGAACGAGAGAGGGATCATGCCATCGGCCAGGCGAAATCCAGCCTCCGGGCCGGTGTGCCCGGCGCCAGGCCCAGCGATCGTGGACGTACCGATCCGCCCTACAACGGAGCCCATGATGAGTACACGTCAACCCACCACCACCCTGGAAGACCAGCCGATGCCGGTGCGAGCCAAGCTCGCCGCAGCGTGGACGAGCTTCATGTTCCTGTACGCCTACGTGGACATTCTCAACTTCTTCACGCCCGGCGTCGTCGAGGACATCCTCGACGGCAGGGTCTTCGAGTTCGCTCTCTCCCAGACCTTTTCGACCGCGGCGCTGACCCTCATGGCCGTCCCGATCTTCATGGTCGTGCTGTCGATGACGCTGCCCGCCAAGGTGAGCCGCATCGCGAACCTCATCGTGGCTTCGCTCTACGTCCCCGTCACGGTATTCAACGTGGTGGGCGCGTCGTGGCTGTACTTCTACGGCCTCGGCATCGTATTGGAAGTGATCCTTCTCGCCCTCATCTTGCGGTACGCCTGGACTTGGCCCCGCATCGCACCTTCGGCGACGATGGCGACCAGCCGGGACCCCGAAACCGTTCGCGCGCAGCAGCAAGCGTGAACCAAGGGTAGTCCCCGTCCTGTTCGAAAACCGCTGTCTCGGTGTTGCACTGGCTTTCGCGACTTCATGCACATCAGGAGCATGAAGTCGCGAGATCAGCAGAACTATCCGGAGTGGTTACCCCGGACTCCTCTCGCCGCGAAGCGTCCGGTCGATCCATGCGATGACGTCGGCCAGGATGACCGGCCCCTCGGGTTCATCCTCCAACCCGTGGTAAACGCCAGGACAGGTCCTCAGTGTCGCCGATGGCACGAGGTCGACCACCTGGCGGCTGGCGGAGACCGGATTGATCAGATCGGCGTCTCCGTGAACCACGAGTAGTGGCACGGCGACTCGGGTGGCAACCGATGCCACGCGATCCATCTGTGCCAAGACGTCGATCGCGAAGCGTGCGGTCGCTCGCCCATGGACCAAGGGATCGGCGTACCGTTCGGCGACGACGTCGGGGTCGCGATTGACACGCTCGAACCGCAGCCCATTCGGCAATGTCAGGGTGGCGAAGGCGCGGCCGATGCTCCTGACCACGGCCACCTTGAGACGCTGGTTCCGCAGCTCCGAGTCGAAAGCGGGTCCGGTCACCACCACCGCGGCCACGTCCGTCCCCGGCCGGTCCGCTGCGTAGAGGAACGCGTAGAGCCCGCCCAGGCTGTGGCCGTACAGCACGACCGGTGCGCCGCCCGTTCGCTCACGCTCGTGTGCGATGAGATGGTCCACGGCCCGCGCCGTCGACTGGTATCGGACGTCGCCGCGGCGTCCTTCGGATCGCCCGAATCCTTCGTAGTCCATGGCAAGCACGGAGAAACCAGCCGCGGTGAACAACCGAGCCGTGCTGTCGTAGCGGGCGGCGTGCTCGCCGAGACCGTGCATGATGACGACACTGGCCAGTGCAGGCCCGCTCGGGACCCAGTGCAGTGAGATGAGTCGGGGGCCGCCGCCGTCCGGTGTGAAGGAGTCGAAGAGGGGTGATGTGTTCACGAGCAATTCCTTTCCGGTCTGCTCGAGCATCGCCGCTTCCCCTGTGTCCGGGATTGGACCAACCTGCTAGGTCGGCAGGATCTCCCAACGGATCGTGTTGAACGCGGTGGGAGGGCCGCCGAAGGTTCGGCGACAGGTCCTCGTGAGATGGGAGCTGTCGGTGAACCCCGCCAGGTGAGCAGCATCGGTGAGCGTCCGGCCCTGCGCGACCGCTGCGGTCGCCCGGAGCAGCCGGAGCCATCTGACGTAAGCCCGGAAGGTGATTCCGAGGTCCTGGGCGAAGAGATGGGACAGCCGGCTCTCCGACAGATGAACGGTCGCGGCGAGGTCGCGAAGCCGGATAGGTCGTGAGTCCAGCTCGGTCTGAAGGCGGGTGCGCGCGGCGGCGACTCCCGGATGAAGCGGATGCGAGGTGTTTCCGGGAGAGCGCAGGCGCCCTTCCACGTAGGCGCTGTGACCCTTGGTCAGGGTCTGTCCCGCGTGATGCCAGGCGCGAACGTGGGACGGATCGTCGACCAGCTCGATCAGCTCGGCACCCAGAGAAGACTCGGGCTCGACGTGCGCCACGACGCCCCAGGCGCCGGCGGCGCTGAACGCGTGCGTCTGATCGGCGGGAACGATCGCCGCGTTCGTACGTCGCTGACGGCCCTGGAGATCCTCGATGACGAACGTCCCCTGGTGGGCGACGGCCACCTGCACGGAGTGGTGAGAATGTCCCGGCAGACTTCCCAGCGGACCCTCGATCTCGAGCACACCGGGACGCAAGCGCCCTATGCCAGACCACCGCGAGATCACTGGTTGTCGCTCGTCCGACGCGTGCATCGGCTGAAATATACGCGGCACGGGAGCGCTGCGACACCGCCGCGAAACGGCGGCCCCTGAAAGCGACCCACTACCCCGCAGAACGCCGAACACCCTCGCTCGCAAGGAGTTCAGGGCGTCCGTGATCGGGTACTCGGCGCTGCCACGGTGCGGCCATCCACTCGGCCCGGCCGCGGCAGGTAGCCGCGCCCGGCCCGACAGGCGGATCAGAGGCGTTCGAAAACGGCGGCCAGCCCTTGTCCGCCACCGATGCACATCGTCTCGAGGCCGTACCGGCCTTCCCTGCGGGACAGTTCGTGCAGCAGGGTGGCCAGGATTCTGGCGCCGGTGGCACCGACCGGATGGCCGAGGGAGATCCCCGACCCGTTGGGGTTGACGCGCGGGTCGTCGGGTTCGATCTTCCAGGTCCGCAGCACGGCAAGGGCCTGCGCGGCGAAGGCCTCGTTGAGTTCGATCACGTCGAGGTCGTCGAGCGTGAGATCGAGCCGGGCGAGCGCCTTCTCGGTCGCGGGGACCGGCCCGATGCCCATGGTGGCCGGCGGGACACCGGCGACCGCCCACGACGCCAGCCGCGCCAGCGGACGGAGCCCGAGTACCTGTGCACGCTGCGGTGTCGTCACGATGCAGAGCGCGGCGCCGTCGTTCTGGCCGCTGGAGTTGCCTGCGGTCACGGTGGATTCGGGATCGACCCCCGACCGGATCGGACGCAGCCGGGCCAGCGAAGCGAGGTCGGTATCGGCACGTGGGTGCTCGTCCGCGCACACCAGCAAGGGTTCCCGTTTGCGTTGCGGCACAGTGACGGTCACCATCTCGTCCGCGAAACGTCCCTCGCGTTGCGCGGCGACGGCGCGCCGGTGCGACTGCACGGCGAGCGCGTCCTGGTCGGTACGGCTGATGCAGTACTGGGCGCGCAGGTTCTCCGCGGTTTCGATCATGCCGCCGTCGACCCGGAAGTTCTTGCCACCAGCGGTGACCCGCGCGCGGGCGAGCCGATCGTGCAGGACCGGGCCGTCGCCGCGGACACCCCAGCGGATGTCGTCGGTGTAGAACTCGGTGCGGCTCATGGATTCCACGCCGCCGGCCAGCACGAGATCGCTGCCCCCGGATTGCACCTGCATGCAGGCTTGCAGCACGGCCTGCAAACCCGATCCACAGCGCCGGTCCACCTGGATGCCGGGCACACCGATGCCGAGGCCCGCGTCCAGCGCGGCGACGCGGCCGATCGCCGGCGCCTCGCCGTTGGGTGCGGACTGACCGAGGATGACGTCGTCGACAGCCTCGGCGACGAGTCCGGTGCGCGCGATCAGTTCGGTGATCACGGTCGCGGCCAATTCTTGCGGGGCGATGTCTTCGAACACGCCGCCGAATCGTCCGACCGGGGTTCGCAGTGGTTCGCAGATAACAGCTTCGGGCATGGATCTTCCTCGTAGATGTCAGGTGTTGGATCGGATCTGGCTGAGGTCGTGCTCGATCGCGGCGCTGGTCTCGAGTACGGCGGGAATCAGGGAGTCGCGGACCTCACGCAGCGTGTAGCGGGCCGCCTGGGTCGAGATGTTCACCGCGGCGACGACCGTGCCGTGCCGGTCGCGGATGGGTGCCGCCATCGACCGCAGTCCCTGTTCGAGTTCCTGGTCGACGACGCAGTATCCGTCGGCGCGGACCTGAGCCAGCTCGGCCCGCAGTTGCCGTTTCGTGGTGACCGTCGCGTCGGTGAGGGGTGTCAGGTCGGCTTTCGCCAGGTAGTCGTCGAGTGCGCCGGCGTCGAGGCCGGCGAGCAGAACCCGGCCCATCGAGGTGGCGAACGCGGGGAACCGGGTGCCGATATTGATCGAGACGGTCATGATCCGGCTCACCGGAACACGGGCGACGTAGACGATGTCGGCGCCGTCCAGGATCGACACCGAGGTCGACTCGCGGACCTTCTCGGCCAGCGCCTCGAGGTGCGGGCCCGCCAGGTCGGGCAGGCTCAGGCTGGACAGGAAGCTGTAGCCGAGCTCGAGAACCCTTGGCGTGAGCCAGAACTGGTTTCCGTCGGTGCGCATGTAGCCGAGCTCGACCAGGGTGAGCAGGAAGCGCCGTGCGGTGGCACGGGTCAGGTCGGTCGCGTGGGCCACCTCGCTCAGGGTGCGGCGGGGATGCTCGGCGTCGAACGACCGGATGACGGCCAGGCCGCGCCCGAGGGACTGCACGTAATCCGGTGACGGTTCTGTCATGGCTGCCGTAACTCCTTCTCCCTGTAGGCCCGATGGCGTCCACCCGCGGCGGACGTCGGTTCATCGAGCCGGGCCCGAGGCTACGTCGCGACAGCCCGGCTCGAGCCGCCGCCCGCATCAACCAGAGTGTTCACTATATGAACACTAGTACGCATTGCGAACACGCTACGCCCATGCCACTCCCAAGTGCAAGTGTTCGCATTGCGCACACGGGTGCGTATTGCGAACATGTCGTCTAGCATCGCCGATGTGATGGACAAAGTCTTTGCGACGGCCGCGGAGGCCGTCGCCGATATTCACGACGGCGCGTCGTTCGCGGTCGGCGGGTTCGGGTTGGTCGGCGTACCTCAGGTGCTGATCGATGCCGTGCTCGCGCACGGTGCCACCGATCTCGAGGTGGTCAGCAACAACTGCGGTACCGCGGGTGCCGGACTGGGAGTACTGCTGGAGGCACGCCGGATTCGGCGCACCACCAGCTCCTATGTCGGTTCGAACGCCGAATTCGCGCGCCAGTTCCTCGCGGGTGAACTCGAGGTGGAGCTGACACCGCAGGGCACCCTCGCCGAGCGAATGCGGGCGGGCGGGGCAGGCATTCCGGCGTTCTACACACCAGCGGGTGTCGGCACACAGGTCGCGGACGGCGGTCTGCCACTGCGCTACGACGGCGACGGCGGCATCGCGCTGGCCAGTCCAGCGAAGGAGACGCGGGTCTTCGGCGGCGTGCCCTACGTGCTCGAACACGCGATCGTCACCGACTTCGCGCTGGTCCACGCATGGAAGGGCGACCGCCACGGCAACCTCGTCTACCGGCGCAGCGCACGCAACTTCAATCCACCGGCGGCCGCGGCAGGCCGGATCACCATCGCCCAGGTCGAGCAACTGGTGGAACCGGGCGACCTGGATCCGGACGAAGTGCACACCCCCGGCATCCACGTGCAGCGCGTGGTGCACGTGGGCAAGGTCGAGGTCGGAATCGAGAACAGGACGGTACGGGCATGACGTGGACACGCCACGAGCTGGCAGCCAGGGTGGCCGCCGAGTTGAGCGACGGCCAGTACGTCAACCTCGGCATCGGTATGCCGACGTTGGTGCCGAACTTCCTGCCCGACGACGTCACGGTCGTGCTGCATTCGGAGAACGGTGTCCTCGGCGTCGGGCCCTATCCGACCGAGGACGAGGTCGATCCCGAGCTGATCAACGCGGGCAAGGAGACGATCACCGTCGCGCCCGGCGCCTCCTACTTCGACTCCGCCCAGTCCTTCGGGATGATCCGCGGCGGCTGCGTCGATGTCGCGGTCCTCGGCGCGATGCAGGTGAGCGCCCGCGGTGACCTGGCGAACTGGATGATCCCGGGCAAGATGGTCAAGGGCATGGGTGGCGCGATGGACTTGGTCCACGGCGCGAAACGGGTCATCGTGATGATGGAACACCGTTCCCGGGGCGGCGAACCCAAGATCGTCGAGCAGTGCACCCTGCCACTGACCGGACTGCGCTGCGTGCACCGCATCATCACCGAGATGGCCGTACTCGATATCGGCCCCGAGGGCCTCGTCCTCGTCGAAACCGCGCCGGGCGTCGGCGAATCCGATGTTCGCGCAGCCACCGGCGCCGATGTCACCGTGGCACGGAGCCTCAGATCGAACCGGTGATTTCCGATTCCACTCGACACGCCTCCCGGCGTGCCGCGTGCGCGGTCACCGGCCCACGCCGGTGAC
>NZ_JBHXAY010000094.1:0-25595 GCF_042728775.1 Nocardia sp. NPDC060259 | reverse complement strand
CGGGCCGATGCCATCCTGGCAGAGGTTATTTCCGAGCCACGACCCGTGGCTGAGGCGTGGCCGACCCTGCTCAATCGAGTATGTGCCGCACCCCACACGGTGAATTTGGCAGATCACCTCGGCGCGGCGCTGCTATTGAAGGAGCTCCGCCAACACGGACTACTTTCAGCTGCTCAAGAACTCGCTGAGTACGCTGCTAGAATTGCCGGATACGGAGACGACGACCCCAACTTCGCTGCGGAAGACCGGAGATCGGCAGATACAAGCATGCTGCTGACAGAAGTCGCGCTGACTGCCGGGCCAGAGGCTGCAATGCGACTCGGTGAACGGATTGCCAACTCGGTCACCCATTCTCACGCGAACGCCGAGGTACTGACGATCCTGGCAGAAGCCCACCTGATCGAGACGACCGCCGAAACGGCACGGCGAGCAGTCAGTCACGAAACAGGTGCACCCGGGCCGGGGACGCTGAAACTGCTGGCGGCTCTGCAATCACTCGATTTCAGTGATTTGGCAAGCCAACTCGCCGACCAGATCGCCCGCGCAACAGATCTGGGCGCGGCGGCGGATGCCCTGCCGAGTGTGAAGCCGTACCCGAACGCGAGAACGATTCTACTGAACCGGATCGCTGAGCATCCAGAACGAGTCGGAAGTACCGAAGACCTCCAACGAGGACTCCGAACGGTGCTCGTGGCGTTACACCAAGCCGTACCGCACGCCATCGATACCTCATTGATCGGCTCCCAGCCTCTTGACCAGACACTTGCTGCCTCCTCGAAAACCGCTGCGGCGCTGATCGCCGATCGTCTAGCTGCAGAGGGCCCGATCATCCTCCAAGACCCTGTCGATTGGGAAACTTTCCCCGCTGAACAAACACTCGACGTTCTTTGTAGGACCGGACATTACGACGCTGCGCGTCGCTTCTGCGAGCGTGCGGCCGCTGAGGCCGATGCGGCGACCCAACCAGGAGCAGAACACATACTCGCAGTCATTCGTGCTGCGGGACACCCGGGATCAGCCGATATTTTGAGGAAACGTTTCCAGCGCGCGGGCCTGCTCCCCCTCTCGAACGAATCCATGCGAGGCCGAGACCTCGACGGGAATCCCATCACCGGATGGGCATGGAACTCGATCCTTGAAAGCAGCGTGTAGGGGCCGCTTCGCCCTTCCGGAAAGGTTCACATCCAGATGCGGTCACAGAGGTGGCGAAGTTCCCGCCGGTACAATTAAAAGAACTAGACGACAATGTTTCCGCTTGATCCGTCGGCCATGACCTACATCCACCAGATTTCAGGATTCGGCGCGTGCCTCTGCGCGAGCGTGGCGTCGTTGGAGCGTCTGCGGCCGCTATTAGGAGCAGTGGCGAGAGCGCCGAGCACGTGCATGAATTCCTCAACAATGCAGGTCAGAGCGCCGCTACGAGACTGTATAGATCCACACACGCGCGGGAGCGGCGCGGCCCGACAGGCGCGCACCCTTACCCCCGGGGCCCCTCCCCCGCAGGTCAGCCGGGCCCCTCTGTTGTTCGCCGCGAGTACGGGTTCTGCGGGTCCACTAGCGGTTTCAGGATACTTGCGCTCGGATAGGTTGTGCCGCAGGGTAGTTTAATGGAAGATGTAGCGATGGACCACTGGGGGACTGCATTCGATGGCCCGCCCGCACTCCGAGGCCCGAGGGACGCAATACGAGGGTTCGAGCAACATCTTGTTCAGTACTTGGAATGCGTTGCGGTAGAGGCTGACAGCCATTACCGCAGACTTAGACCTACGGGCGGCAGGTTATTCTTCAGCGGCCACGGAGACCTATCGCAATGGGAACACGAAGGCTGGACTCGGAACGCCATCATCGTGGACGAGACGCCTATCCTCAGTGAGCATATAAGAAATTCACATACAGCTGTGGCTTCCGTGAATTCATCTCTGGATTGGATGCGCGACATCGTCGCAAAAAACTCACCACTGATGCAACTCATTAATAGCGAGGCCATAAGTGGGCTCCGAGAACCTCGCGATGTCGGTCATACTATCAGGTTTCTAGCGGAATATACCCGGCGCCTTTCCGACTGGGTTCAACGTGGCTGGGAAACTCAAGAACAACTTCTGTGTCCATTTTGCCAGTCATCGGACAATCTCGGGAAGCTTCGCGATGACCTCCGATATGCCCAGCCCCTTGTGCGCATAGAACCCCCTTTTCACCTAAGTGTGGAGCGACACGGAAGGATGAAGGACGGATATCTCGCGCGGCTGGTATCGCAGGATCTTGCGGAGCATATCCGAGCCCTTGCAAGCTACCACGATCAGTTAGACCCTTGGTCAGTCCCCGATCGACCACTAGCCGGATGGTTTCAAACGATAGCTGAATGCCTTAGTAAAATTGACCCCCCTGCAATCTCATCCCGATTCAACGCAATAACGACTGGCTCGACCATCGCGGACCTACGAGTGATCCCGAATGTCAAAATTACTCAAGCGTATATTTCCATCGCAATCTACTACTTGAAGGAAGTGCAAAACCGAATGTCGGACTACGCCGAAGCCTCTGGTCAAACGACACCACAGCCCACGTATACGATAAATATCAACGGCGGGACTATAAATGGACAGGTCGGAATGCAGCTATCCAATATTACATCGCACATCACCACAGTCGCGGAACAGGGAAACGACCAGTTGGCTGCGGCATTGGCTGCTATTCAAAAGGCCGCCGCTGAAGACCAGCATATCAGCGAAGACGACCGGCGTGATCTAATCGACAATGTCGAGTACCTTTCGGAGGCGGCCGGCAGCCCACCGGAGCAGCGCAACCGCGGGATTCTGAGGTCAGTACTATCGAGCATCAACTCAGCCGCAACAGCCGCACCGCAGGTCGCTCAAGCATTGGAGTCATGGGGGACGATCTTGAACACGCTGGTGTGACCACGACTTGGCTGTCACAGTCTCCACGTCGCCGATTCGCGCACTCAATGAGCGACTCCCCCCTTCCCCTAGGCGTATTTTGTCGCTGCGATGGAGGCGTGCTCGAATCCCAGCTTTCAATTGGCTCTTGGACTACGATCAATGGATGGCAGTCCGTGGGGATACCGGGAGCAAATTTGAGCAGCTTCGCAATGCTGCAGTGAGGCTTGAGCACTGGGCGCGGGAGCTCGCGTCCGAGAGGCCTGCCACGGTGCCTCAACCGATCTGGACCGGCGGTGCGAGTAGGTCCGCTGCCAACTGACGCGAGCTTGCGGGTCACGAGCAAGGCTGCGTCAGTTTTACGGTGAAGTCTCCGACGGCGCAGTGAAATCTGCAGTGCCGCAGCATATTGTTCACGGCTCAACCCTGCCGAAACACGCTTCCGTACTCGTTATCAGCGGCTCACTGGTCATCGGAGCGAAAAGGCGAGAATCGACAGATCGGCCGGGTGCGATATGCCCGTAGTCGTTCGCCATCGGCGAGATCCCCGACGCTGGCCCGTGGTCGGCGTGCCCACCCGACCGGAAGCCAAGAATTATCGGACACTTCCCACGAAATCCCTTGCTCACGCATAGTTTTCATGTCCGGATGGGTGCGGTGACTGGAGAAACTGTCGGCGGCCACCGCTACGCTTGCCGAAACCGCAGCTCAGCCAATTATTCAAGGGGGACGACCATGACCGACCCGCACCCGGACCAGCTCGCACCGGTGCCGCTGTTCAGCGCCGAACGCCACGCTGACTCCACGACGGCGAACCCGAACCCGGTCGCCACCAATAAGTTCCCGGTCTTCCTGGCCGCCGATCGCGCCGGAGCTCACGAGTGAGCGAGCGAGCATGGCCTGTCGCACCACAGCGGTGGAGGACAAGTACCTCGACCGGCGAGCGATCGCCCGCGAGTGCGAGCTGATCGTGCACTTCCTCGACTTCCTCAGAATCCCGTTGAGCCAGTGGGCCGGACACGGCAGGGGGCCGGGCTGGGAGGTGGCGCGGGCGTTCGACCGGTTCGTCGTCCCGACGAGGTTCGTCTCGATCTCGCTGGACCAGCGGGACGCCCGCACCCCGGACGACTACAGCGACGACGCCCGCATGCTCGCCGGACAGCGCGCGCTGGGCTTCCTCGACAACGCCCTGACCCAGCTCGCACCGATCCGTGACGCCCTCGCCGCACGCCGCATTGGAGACGCAACATGACCGCACCCACGACCCACGACGCTGCGCTCGCAGCCACGCCGGGTTATCTGCCCAGCGAAGCCGAGGCCCTCAGTGCGGCATTCGAAGCGATCGGACGACGCGCGGTGGGCACACTGACCTCCGCGGTCGACGAGGTCCACTACGAAGCCTGCCATCGTCATCGCCCGTGGGACTTCGGCTACGCCGAACATACACTCACCGGCGCCGATGACCCCAGCCTCTGGGATCCTCGCGCGCTGATGTGGCTGCGGCACACCGGGGCATGGCTCAACCGCCGGCCGCACCCCAGCGACCCACCTCGACCGAACACTGGACCGAAACCGTCGAGGGTCGACCTCGATGTCCGCGAGCAGATCGCGGCCGTGCTGCGGGCCTGGACCGCTCCGGAACGTGGCGTGCCGGTCGCCGAATCACTGGCCCGCATCGTCAGCCGGTACGCCGATGAGACTCACGGACCCGACAGTTGGCGCCGCATCGCCGACCAGTGGCTGCCGCTTGTCAGAGCCCGCCCCTCCTGGGGGCCGGAATGCCACCGCGTGCTGATGGCCCGCTCGATCTATTTCACTCCGCTCGACGGCACAGCAGATCAGACACCAATCTCAGGGGGACGACCGTGACCGAAACACCCAAGTCCGACGACCCGAGGGACATCGCACCGTGGTCACCGCAGTCCCAATCCCGGTTCTCCGAACGTCGGAGTGAGGCAACCGGTCCGGATCTGGGGCAGGTCCCCGATAACGAGCTGCCGACCTTCTCGGCCGCTCGCGAACGCGACGCCGCCGGGCCCGCCGCATGAACACAGACGCCGAACACCGCTACCCGGCCACTCGGACGTCGTTCCAGCAGACCCGGACCGTACTCACCGAGGGTGTCTGATGCCCTGCGCTACGCCGTCACCGGCCCAAGACAGCCCCGAGCAGCGGCGCGATCTGCTGTTTCGGGGCTGGCCGACCGATGAGCGGTCACGCCGGTGCGATCGTGCGGCCCTGCATCTGCTCGATGCTGCGGGCCTGCTCGAGCACCCCGCGATGCTCGAGCACACCGATATCGATTTCCTCGGCACCGGGCGAGGTCCGTGGTGGTACGCGAAGGTGAACTGGACGGCACTGCGCAGCGAGCCCACCGTTGCCGACCTCAGCGGGGCGACCGGGCGCCTGCTGCGCCTGGCGGTGAGCATCGCCGACGGTAACCAGGTTGACCCGCACGATGTGCTGGTCAACCTGGGCCCCGAGTATGCCCAGATGGTGACTACTGCCCTCGCCCGCATCACCGGTATCGACGCTGACCTCGCGATCGCCGCCAGCCCGTCCCGATGTGACCACCGCTACGCGCACCGGTCCACGTCCACCACCCCAGGAGAGCCAACCTCATGACCGACCCCACCACCGTCTCCACCGACAAGCTACGCGCATGGCTCATCACCG
Source organism: Nocardia sp. NPDC060259 (assembly GCF_042728775.1). Taxonomy (NCBI): domain Bacteria; kingdom Bacillati; phylum Actinomycetota; class Actinomycetes; order Mycobacteriales; family Nocardiaceae; genus Nocardia; species Nocardia sp. NPDC060259. The sequence continues at coordinate 20,025 of NZ_JBHXAY010000094.1, read as the reverse complement.
GCGGTGACCTCGCCGACGGCCGACATCAGCGTGCCGCGGTCGAGCTGCTCGATTCTGCCGGGCGGTGCGGAGGTCGCGACCGTACATCACCACCCGCCTGGTCACCGACAGCGACGACAGGCAGCACCTCATCGCCCGCGGCGTGGACTGGACGGCGCTGGGCACCGCCGACCTCGGCCCGCTCGACGGCGCGCAGCGCCGGTTGCTGGACCTGGCCGTCAGCCTCGGCGGCGGTATCCCGGTCGACCTCCGCTCGGTGGTCTGCACAAACTCGGTGACGCCCACGCCCGCGCCGTCCTCGCTGCGGTCGCCCGGGCCCTCGGCCTGGCCGACGCCGTGCAGATCAGCGACACCCCCACCGCCCTGCTTACCACCGGCGCACCCGGGGACGCACCCCGATGGGCACCGCGGCCGGACGGCTACGCTCGGTCGCGGCCGGTGGCGATCACCCCGACCTGATCGACGCCGACGCCGCGCGCACCCACTACGCCGCGGCCCCGACACCACGACCCGTGCCGACTCCGGAGCATGGGAGGCATTCGATACCTGTTGCGGCACAGTGGGTCTGGCGCCGTTACCGGCCGACCTGGTCACCGTCGAGCGGTACATCACCCTCGGCGCCGCGCGCAAGGACCTCTTGGTTCTGAGCGTCAATCTGGATAGCGCGTGAGCGCGAATTTCGACACCACTCGCCCGAGCGCGGGGTTCGTAAGCGCGGAATCTGACACCACGGCGGGGGTTGCGGAGTGAGGATGTGCGTGCTCGACCGCTGAGGTCGTCCGATCCAGCGGATGGTGCTCGGAGGAGGGAGTCGCCATGGCGTTGGTGTCGCGGGCGGAGCTGATCGCCGCGATCGCTGACAAGCACCACGACACGGGCTATCTCGACCCGGCCACCGGCGAGAAGGTCCGCGAGGTCCTGTCCTGAGTCCTCACCACCCGCACCCTGGCCGGACGCGAAATCGACCAGGTACCACCGGCCGATCACCCGGTCGTGATCGCGGCGATCACCACCGCCCACGCCACCGCGATGACCTGGCCAGAACAGATCGCCGCCCGCCGCGAGATCGCGATGATCCTCACCGGCTTCTCCGTGCTCGGCCGCCGCAGCAAAATCGCCGCTCTCGCAGCGTCGGACCTGTCGGTCACCACCGACGGCGAACGGCTGCTGCGGATCAGACGGCGTGGCAGCAAAAGCCAACCGGGAAAGATCACCCACGTCTACCGCCGCGCCGGAACTGGTCCTGCGCTGCACTGTCTATGGTGTGGGCTGCACCTCGTGCTCGACGCCCGCGACCGCGCTGCAGACCGCGACGTCCGGCGCCAGAAACGCCACCGGTACATCACCATCGACCAGACCGCGGTCAGTGTCGATCGCGGTCCAACGGACACTGATCATCGATGACGCCGACCCACACGCCCACCGCTGCGCGCAGGCCTGGCCCGAACTCGCCGACCCGCACATGCCGCTGTTCCGGCCACTGGCCGAGGCAGGCCCACCCATGGACGCGCCATCTCCGTCCCAGCTGGTTTCAAGCCAGCAGACCCACGGAAGGCCTGCGGCCGCACGTTGAGCCGCCGTGCCGACGCTCGACGGATGGTTCCGAGAGCAGATCCGGATAGCGATCGACGACATTAGCGCAGCAATGTGACCGCTCCAACGGAATATGTTGGGACACACCGTATTTCGTCACACATTCGCGCCGAGCCACGGCAGTTCGTCGGCTCAAGTTGCCCTGCATCAACGCACCGAGAGGAGCGGGCAGTCGATAGCGATTGTGACGGGCACCACGCATCAGCGTGCCTGCCGAGCACACTCGGTGACCCTGCGCGTCAGCATTCAAGCCCCGGCACTGAACGCTATTGCACGTATATTGCACGGCCGGAACCCAAAAGGCCCTGACCTGCACTTTTTGGTGGTCCCAGCTGGTTTCGAACCAGCGACCTTCCGCGTGTGAGGCGGACGCTCTCCCGCTGAGCTATGGGACCGAACACTGTGCCGAGGGGCTTCGGAGAGCCTCTCGAACGAGATGGAACATTAGCACGGTGGACCCGGGTGACACCAAATCGCCTTGTGAATGGGGGCTTCGGGTTCCTTGGCTGTTCCGTGGGCCGCCGCGTGCGCGTGTGGGTCAGCCGGGAGGATTCAGGCATACATGGTTTAGTACGCATATCTACGTTGTTTCATGCCAATGATGCACCACCACCCGAACAGAACCAGCCCTTCCACCGTCGCCGGCACGGACGGCTCTGGACCCTTTCGGGGTCCGCACGCCCCCGTCGACCACCCGAACAACACGTCTGTAATTCGCATTTAGGCCCATCTACCAGCCGATTTGTAGTCTGCGCCGACCGTCGGCTAATGTTTTCCTCGCACCACGGAGAGCAGCCAAGCCGACAGGCCGACTGCCTCCGGAAGTGTGAATGCGGATGTAGCGCAGTGGTAGCGCATCACCTTGCCAAGGTGAGGGTCGCGGGTTCAAATCCCGTCATCCGCTCGAGAGGTAGGTTCGGCACTAAGCAATACGCCATCCTCCTTTGCGCGGTGGAGTGGCCGAGTGGTGAGGCAACGGCCTGCAAAGCCGTGCACACGGGTTCGATTCCCGTCTCCACCTCGCGCGATTAGCTCAGCGGGAGAGCGCTTCCCTGACACGGAAGAGGTCACTGGTTCAATCCCAGTATCGCGCACCACAAGAAGGCCCCGGTTTCGACCGGGGCCTTCTTGCGTTTCCCGCTGGATCCTGCCACCTGGGTGGGTATTCACCGGTTGAACCAGCGCCGAAGCCGCTCAGCGGCGAACTCGGCTTTCTCGATCGCGAGTTCCGCGGAGGGTGGCTCGAACGGCGCGGTCGGCGTCGGCCCCGACAGGAAGTCGGCGTCGACCTTCCCGACCAGACCGTCCCCGAATTCGATGTGACATGCGCCCTGGCCGAGATACTTTCCGGGTTCGGGCATTCCCCGCAGTTGCGCGGCTATGTGCGCCGCGACCGTGCGGGCGGCGTCCTCGGCGAAGACGCCGGCGCGTGGAACCGGCGCATCCGCGCAGTCACCGATCGCGTAGACGCCGGGATACGGGGTGGCCAGCGTCCGCGGGTCGACGTGGATCCAGCCGTCGGCGCCGTCGACCGTCAGCCCTGACGCCTCGACCACAGGGGGGACACGGTGGGCCGGAATGCCGATGAACAGGTCGTACGGCAGGTCTCCGGCACGAGTGGCCGCGACGTGATTGTCCGGGTCGATGGCGCGGACTCGCAGCCCCGGCGAGTAGTCGATCCCACGGCGGGCGAGCGCATCGACGAGTGCGGCAGAGGTGGCCGCGGAAACGGGAATCGGTGAGTCCATCGGGGTGATCATGTGAAGGTGCGTTCGGTCGCGGAGGCCGCGCCGTGTCAGCGACTCGTGCAGCAGCATCGCACCCTCGTAGGGGGCGGGCGGGCACTTGAACGGCACGCTCAGCACCGAGATCAGGACGGTCCCGCCGTCGAACCGGGCCAGCCGATCACGGAGACGGCATGCTCCCTCGATGGAGTAGTACTCGTAGCCGTCCTCGACGAACCCGGGGGTGGCGGCGGGGTCGTAATCAGCGCCCAACGCGACGACGAGAAGATCCGGGTCGTATTCGGCGGTGTCGGTGACTACGCGACGGGTCTGCGGGTCGATCGAGGTGACCTGCTCCTGCCGGAACTCGACGCCGGGGAGGGCGAGATCGGCGTAGCGGACGAGGACGGATTCCGGCGCCCGGTCACGGAACAGAATGTCCAGTTTCGAGAAACCGAACGTAAACCCGGCCGCACGGTCGACGAGCACCACGCGGACCTCGCCGGGCAGCGACTCGGACAGGCAGGCGGCCAGCTCGAGTCCGCCGAATCCGGCCCCAAGGATCAGCACCATCGGTGTTCGGCCGTTACCGGCAACAGACATCGCACACTCCTCTCCGTTCGCAAGAGACAGGCAGGTCATCGAATTGCCGCACACACGATTTCACTGTGAAAAAACAGCGCAGCCGGCTCGGCCGGACGGGTTGGGTTGTCTGTCCATTGTGCGCGCACGGATAGCCGGAGGGAAGCTGTCGGCAGATCGCTGCTCGATGTCTGTCACGGCGTTTCCCGCTGAGCGCTGATGTAACCCAGGTCACTCATGGCCCGGATTCCGTCGGTGCTCCCCTAGGATCGGCACTCGGCGTCGCCGGGCCTGCGGTGGTGGCGCGGACCGGCGGTGTGGAGGGTGAGCAGTTGAGGCAGATCCTGTTGTCCGCGGGGATCTCCCTGTTCGTCACCATCACCCTCACCCCCGTGCTGATCCGGGTGTTCGCCCGGCGCGGGTTCGGGCAGGAGATCCGGATCGACGGGCCTGCCAGTCACCACGCCAAACGTGGCACGCCGACGATGGGTGGGCTGGCGATCGGAGCGGGGGTGTGGGCCGGGTTCCTCGGGTCGCATCTGATCGGGTTGCTGTGGGACGCACCAGGGCCGAGCGCGTCCGGCGTACTCGTCCTGTTGCTGGCTTCGGCGCTGGGGATGGTCGGATTCCTCGACGACTCGATCAAGCTGCGTAAACACCGCAATCTCGGGTTGACCGCAGCGGGGAAGTACCTCGGGCAGATCGGCGCCGCGGTCGTGTTCGCGGTGCTGGCCCTGCGGTTCCCCGGCGCCACCGGGCTGACCCCGGCCGGGAACAACCTCTCCTATGTCCGCGACATCAATACCATCGCCTTCGGCTCGCTGATCTTCATCGCGTTCATCTGCCTGCTGGTGGTGGCCTGGTCGAACGCGGTCAACATCACCGACGGGCTCGACGGGCTGGCCGCGGGATCGATGAGCCTGACCCTCGGCGCGTACGTGGTGATCACGCTGTGGCAGTTCGAGAACTCGTGTGAGCTCAGTCCCGGCCGTGGCTGCTACACCGTGCGCGACCCCCTCGACCTGGCGGTGGTCAGCGCCGCGGCGGCCGGCGCCTGCATCGGGTTCCTGTGGTGGAACGCGGCGCCCGCGAAGATCTTCATGGGCGACACCGGTTCGCTCGGGCTGGGCGGTCTGGTGGCGGGGCTGTCGATCACCAGCCGCACGGAACTGCTGGCGGTGGTGCTCGGCGCGCTGTTCGTCGCCGAGATCATGTCGGTGCTGCTGCAGATCGTCGTCTTCCGCACCACCCACACGCGGTTGTTCCGGATGGCGCCGTTCCATCATCACTTCGAACTCAACAACTGGCCCGAGACGGCGGTGATCATCCGGTTCTGGATGCTGGGCGGCATCGCGTCGGCGATCGGGCTGTGCCTGTTCTACGGCGAATACATCACCGCGCTCTAGCCCGAGACTGTCGGTGGCCCCCGCTACGCTGACCCGACACAGCGAGCCGAGCGGGAGGTTGCCCAGTTGAGTGCCGGGAGCGGGCGGGAACTCGACCACGACATCGCCGCCGATGTCTCCTTCGAGCTCGAGGAACTGGACGAGCTGGTGGCCGACCTGCTGACCGAGCACGCCGAACGCGCCGCCAGAGACGCGCGGATCGTCGCCCTGCGCCTCGGGATCGGCGGGCAGCGCCCGGAAACCCTCACCCGCATCGGCGCCCGCTACGACCTGGCCCGCGACCGGGTCCGCCAGCTCTACGCCAAGGCGATCGGGCAGATCGTACGGGAGACGGCCCGCTCCGGGCACCGCTGCGCCGAGGTGTTCGGTCACCGGTACCCGCGCGACGCGGGCGATCTGCGCCTGGTGCGGGAATTGCTGGCCGAGACCTACGCCACCGACACCGATCTGGTCGCGATGGAGTGGTCGTATCTGAAGCTGCGCCTGGCCGGGCACGACCAGGCCGACGCCAAGCGCGTCGCCGGGTATGTGATGCAGCGAATCCTGGGCTGGCAGAAGAAGACCGCCAGCATCCTGGCCAAACTGCGGCCGCTCGACGAGGCAGGCGAGCTGGGGCCACTGCTCGACGACGTCGAGTGGTCCGCCTGCCCCGCCGCTCCCCTGCCGACCGCGTCGGCCCGCGTCGCCGACGGTGACGACGACGGACGCGGCCGGTTCTACCTCGCCACCGTCGGGCGCGACGTCGCCTACGACTCCGCCCTGGCGGCGCGCCTGCTGCGGACCCTCGACGCGGACCCGCTGGTGACCGCGTTCCAGGAGGAGCCGACCGCGCTCACCTACCGCTTCGGCGGCGAGGACCACGTGCACTATCCGGCGGTCGCCGCCCAGCTCACCGACGGCCGGATCGTGCTCGTCGACGTCGTCCCGCTGGGCCGGATCGCCTTCCACCACACCAGAATCCAGAGCGAGCTGGGACGCGCCTACGCCGGCGAGCACGGCTGGGGCTGGCTGACCTGGACCGGTAGCGCCCTCGACCCCGCCCGGCTGCGCGCGCGGGCGACCGACCCGGCGATCGAGGCGCGCATCGCCGCCGATCTGGCGCGAGGTCCCTACGACCGGCGCGCGCTGGCGGCCGTGCGCGCCGAGACCGGCCTGGAACTACTCGACCTGGCCGGGCTCGTGCTGCGCAACGACTGGCAATGGGACCGCACGCCCCTGCGGCTCAGCGCGTCACCAGCGCGCCCGCCATCACCGTGATCACCAGCAGCATCGCGCAGCAGGTGAGCCACTGCCACTGATTGATCGTGCGATCCATCCGCCCGATCGTCGCCCGCAAGCCCATCGCGATCCGCTGCTGGGCGACGAGTTCGCTGCGCAACCCGGCCAGGGTGATGGCCTCGGCGTCGGCGTTCACGCCCGCCCGGTCGATCCGGTGGTGCAGGCGGGTGACCAGCTTCTGCTTGTCCCGCACGGTCTGGCGCGACACCGCCAGCTCCACCCGCTGGTCACGCAGCTCCCTGCGCTGATGCTCGATCATGGCGGCCTGCGCCGCGGTATGCCGTTCCCAGGTGCCCACCTCGGCCCACCCTCCTGTCGTCAGATCCGCGTGACCCCAATGCATCTCGCCGGTTACCCAGCCCTCGAGGAAGTCACGCAATTCCCAGCTCGCCCGCGTCGGCGCGGCGAAACCTGTCTCGCCCGCGGCGAGGACGCCCTGGTCGATCCGGTAGTCGGCGGCCGCGGGCGCGAAGTCGGCGATGCCGACGGCGGGGACCAGCGGCACCCAGTAGCCCTGCGGGCACACCCACAGCACGTCATCGATTCCGGCGGCCTGCAGCCGTTTCCGGTGCGCCCTGGCCGCGGTGATGTCGAGCGGACCGCTGTGCACCTCGACGACGCAGCGGCGGTCGCCGCGCCGCCAGTAGATGTCGACGGGGATGTCGCCGATCCGGGCGTCCACCTCGGCCTCGTCGGCGCCCGCCGCCGTCAGCCTGCCGCAGATCCAGTGTTCGAGTCGCTGGGTATTCCACTGCGTCGCCACGCATTCGGGGCAACCACAGCCGTACCCGGTCCGTTCGGGTGCCGCGCGCCGGGTGCCCTCGGAGATGCCGAGTTCGTCGAGCAGCGCCCGTCGTCCGCACACCACCTGGGTGTCACTTCGCTGCTTCGTCCTCACACCATCACTCCCTCACCGGGCACCCTGACGTGCGCCAGCGCCCACGTCGTGGTCTCCAGGTTGACGCAGCCGCCGACACACCGCTAGCCCCCTTGACCCGCGCTCGGGTGCGTCACCGCCCGGTGATCGAGATCACACCAGCGACTCTGCTTGTATATCAAGCTATTTCATTGTGCCAACGTCGCAGAACGTCGCCGAGATCTTGATCATTTCGATACACAGACCCGGCCTGTTGCCCGTCCGTTTCATCCTGATTACCGATTGGTTCGGCGCGTCGCCGATCCGGTCACCGGGACATCGCGGGGACGCGATCGGGGCCGCCGGTGGATATGATCGCTGCGGCCGGGGCGGGCGCGCTCGCCGAGCACGGGAAGTAGGGTGTGCATGAACCACGCTGAGCACGACGAATCCATCGGGTCGATGCTGGCGAGTATCGCCGCGGCGCTGCGTGAGGTCAGTGACAAGCTCGATATCGTCGCCGCCCGGGTGCAGCAGGAAGTCCCGCCCTTCCCCGCCGACGAGGATCTCCCCGACCAGACCAGGATCCGCAGGCTCGAATCCTGGGCGTTCCATGCGTCACAGGACATTTCGCGCCTGAGTTCCCGGTTGGACGCACTCGACGGCGGCGAAACCGAGCAGGCGGCGCCGCGGGCAGGTCGTGGGACGCGCAGCCGGCGGGAAGTCCGCGAGGCCGCGGAAGCCGCCGAGCGCGCGGCCGCCGATCTGGACGAGGGGCCCGCCGAGCCGGGCCGCGCCGTCGACGCCGCCCGTCCCCCGCTGGAACGCCGCAGCTCCCGCACCGATCACCTCGGCGATCCGACCTGGCCGATCACCGTCGCCCCGGTTCCCCGGCCCTCGGCCGCGTTCGAGCCGGCCGGTGAGGTCGTGGGGGTCGCGGCCCTGCTGGGGTCCGAGGGTGCACCGAGGTCGCCGTTCACGGCAGACAGCACGGTGAACGGCGTGCAGCCGATCGACCACGCGCAGCGGCTGAATGGAGCACGATCGGCGGACGCCGCCGTGAACGGTGCGCGGGCAGCGGACCGCCCCGCACCGAACGGCGCAGCGGCGAACGGCGCCCCGGTGCCGAACGATGCGGCGTCCCTGCGCAATACGCAGGCTGCGAACGGCGCGGGAACGATGAATGGCGTTACGGCGATCGACGGCGGCACACAGTCGGCCGTAGCCAGTACGGACTCCGCAGAAGGCGGGCACACCCGGAACGGGCATGCCATCGGTCACGGATCGAGCCCGGTCGGCGCCTCGTTGTCGAGCACCACCCATGTACCGTCGTCATCGGCTGTCGGCCTACCCGCCTCGACCGGCGCGCCCGCGGCCATGGGCACGATGCAGGCCGACGCCGACCCACTCTCGACCGCGCAACCTGGCAGCCTGCCCGCGGTGGAGTCCGGCAGCGCCGGCCCGCACCAGCGGGCCGCAGCAGATGGCACTGTGCCGGGATCTCGAGGCATCGGTGTCGAGTCGGCCGCCGAGAGTGACACCTCGACGCAGGCCGACCACGGCCGACAACGTCTCGGCACCGGCGTGCGACTCTCCTCCGGCAGCGAGGGATCCGCACCTGTTTCCACCGCAGCAGGCGGTACGTCGAATTCGATGTCGAGGAACGGCTTCGACGTGGTGGAGAGTGACCCGGCGGCTCGTGGACGGGGATCCGACGATGCCGAGATCACCGTGCCGGGCAGCGTTGCCGCGCAGTCGGGCACGGGGAGCGGACGTCAGGGTGCTGCGCTCTCGGATGAGAGTGTGATCCAGGCTCTCGAATGGCAAGTCACGCAGCGGTTGTCGGGCAATGGGTCCGGCCGGGGCGGCTGGACGGCCGGGGCGGGGCGGGATGCCGACTCCGGTGACCGTGCCGGGTCGATCTCGGCGCTCGGGCATGACGGCACGTCCTCGGGAACGCGGCCCGATGATGCGGCGACGCTCGGATCGTCCTCGCTTCCGGGCAGCGCGGAGGTCGGCGATGTCGTGCGTGGTGGTGACGTGTCGCTGTCCGGCATCACCGCCGATCAGGCGAATACCGCTGCCATGAACGCGATATCGGAGGGGCGGGCCGACGGGGGACACCGTCCCGGGGTCGAGCGGGCCCGGCCGGTGGGCAGGCCTGCCGAGGACACGGCTGCGCCGGTCGGGGATGCCGGAGGGCTGCCAGGATCGCCGGACGCCCTGTCCGGCACCGGTATCGACGCCACCGGGGGCGAAACCACTCGGGCTGTGAGCGACCCACGGTCGGCAGGTCTCACTGCGGGCGATCGCACCGAGCCCGCGACGAACGGCTACCCGGTCAACGGATTCGCCGCGCCGATCACCGCGACACCGACGCCTACCTCGGGATCCACCGCCAACGGCATCCACTGGACGTTCACCGACGAGGACGCGACCCTCCCGCCACCGAGCCGGAACGGAAACGCCCGCAACGGGTTCACCGGTGGTGACTCCCCGCACCGCACCGAGTCGATCTTCGACGACTTCACGCCCCGCGAGCGCCTCACCACCACCCCGGCCGGCGACGAAGCGGCCGCTCCCGCAGGTCCGCCTGCCCGCCTCTCCGCGCCCAAGAGCCACGCCGAAACCGGCACCAGTGGTTTCGACACCGCGACCCCGGGCCACGATTCCGCCCTCCCCCACGGCAACTCCCCCGACCTCGGCGCACCCGCCGGTGTCAACGCATCCACCAACGGCCGCGGCGAGTTCACCCACCACACGCCCACGGAGTTCGGTACACCGCCGAATCTGGGCGCTTCCACCAACGGCCGAGGCGAGCTCACGCACAGCACGCCCACCGATTTCGGCAGACCGACGAACGCGAATGGTTCCGCAAACGGCCACGGGCCCGTGTCCTTCGATCCGACCCTGAACGGCGGCACGTCGCCCGACTTCGGTGCACCAGGGGGCTCGGATGATGTCGCGCCGGTGACGAGTCCGCTCGATCGAGTGGTCGCCGATCCGGCTCCGCCGACCGCGACCGATGCCGCGGGGATCACCGTGACCGGGACCTTCCGCGCATTCGATATCGAGCGCGCGCATGTCGACAAGTTGCAGGCGATGCTCGACGAATTGAAGCGGTCGGCCGGGTTGCCGCCGGGGCGGCGGGACGTGTTCGGCCCACCGACGACGGAGGCCGGTTAGGCGGGTGCCGCCACGGGCGCCGGGTCGGGTTTCGGTGTGTCGTGCAGGACGGCCCCGATGAGGTCGCGCAGGGCTCGGTGGCCCGCGTCGGCGGTGTTGCGCGGGTGCCAGGCCATCGCGACGACGGGGGCGGGCAGCGGGAGAGGGATTTCGAACATCGTCAGGCCGAGGGCGGTGCGCGCGGGCCGGGACAGGAGTTCCGGTACGGGACAGACCAGTTCGGTCGAGCCGACGGTGAACAGGGCGGTGGCCAGGTCGGGCACCGTGGCGAGCACGCGCCGGGTGCGCCCGTGCAGCGCCAGCCGGTCGTCGATGGGGCTGTGGGTCCGGCCGGTGGCCGAGACTTCCAGGTGCTGGGCGGAGGCGTAGGCGGCGACGGTGGGCCGGTCGGCGCCGAACGGGTGGCCTCCGGCGGCGACGCCGACCCAGCGGTCGGCGAACAGGCGCTTGACGACCGTTTCGGGATCGGTCTGGCCGATCATGCCGACCTCGACGTCGACGCGCCCGTCCCGCAGCGCGACCGCGGCGTCGCCCGCGTCGGCCGCCAGCAGGCGCACCGTCACGCCGGGTAGCTGGGCACGGACCGCGGCCAGCAGCGGACCGGTCAGCCGCGCGACCACCGAATCGGCCACGCGGACAACGAAATCCCGATGGCGCCCTGGCCCGTTCCCGTCGCGGGTGGTCAGCAGCAACCGCGCTTGATCGACCAGGTCCGCGACATCGTGGCGCAGCTCCAGTGCGCGTGGTGTCGGCACCAGCTGCCTGCCGGAGCGCACGAGCAACGGGTCGCCCAGCACGGCGCGCAACCGGGTGAGGGTGCGGCTCATCGCCGAGGTGGAGGTGTGTAGACGCCGGGCCGCCTCGGTCACGCTGTTGGTGTCGAGCAGCGCGTCGAGGGCGAGCAGCAGGTTCAGATCCAGCGCATCCACGCCAGGATTATCACCAACGCGATGATCGCCGCCAAGTGTCGCGACGGCGGCGCTCCGGCGTGTCGGCTACCTCTCGGCAATCGGCGCGGGCGCCGCGGGCACGGCCAGCGGGCGATCGCGCAGGACCCGGCGATAGGACGCGGGACGCACGGGACGCACCCACTGCGCCAGCCTGCTGGTCAACGGCAGCGGCGTGCGCAGATCGTCGAGCATTTCGTCGATAGTGGTCAGCGAGAACGGGATCACCGTCGCGCCGTGGGCGTGGTTGCCCTCGGTGCGTTCCCGCGACCAGGACAGCCGCTCGTCGATCTCGGAGTTCATCTGCTCGGGCATGGGCGGCACGAACTTCCCGGTGAGCAGTCCGGCGATCCAGTGCGCGCCGACCTCCGCGTTGAGGGTGCTCACGTTCGAGTTGTTGTAGCCCGCGAAGGTCAGGTTGGGGATCTCCACCGGCAGGATGTTGCGGTAGAGCCGGAAGTCGCCGACCTCGTCGGTGAGGCTGCGCCGGACGAACGGGGTCAGGAACGGCACCTCCTGGCGGTATCCGGTGGCGCACACGACGATCTCGGCCAGCTTCAGGGTGCCGTCGGACAGGCGCACCGCGGGCCCGTGCTGCCCGCCGATCAGATCGGTGACGTCGGTATCGCGGTGCACGGTGATCCGGCCCGCCTCGACCTGTTCGGCGAATCCCTCGGTTGCCAGGCTCGCACTGCTGGTGGCGATGTCCTCGAAGGTGCCCTCCGGCAGCAGACCGAGCTCACGCAGCCGCAGCTTGCGCGTCACCCGTTCCTGTACCAGGTCCATGTTGGCCTCGCGCAGGCTGAGCCGGTCGAGCAGACGCTCGGCCAGGCGCGGTTCCCTTGACCGGAAGTGCGCCTCGCCCATCCGGGTCAGCAGCATGCGCTCGTAGTCGAGGCCGGCGCCGAACCGGCGCGGCATCTTCCAGGTGAGCCTGCGCGCGACCACGCTGGTGTCGTCGGCGAAGTGGCTGATCGCCTCGGCGACATCGGTGGCCGACTTGCCGTAGCCGATGACCACCACGGAGCGGTCACGCACCTGTTCCAGGTCGTGGAACTCCGAGACGTGGCACAGCCGTCCGCCCGCGGCGCGGAACGCCGACGCGCCGGACAGCGTCGGCATCACCGGGTCGCTGAACACGCCGTTGGCGACGATCAGGTGATCGCAGGAGGTGCGTCGCACGCCGTTGCTGTCGCGGACCTCGAGCAGCCAGCCGCTGTCGACCGGGTCGGCGGCGATCACCTCGGTGCCGAGGCGCAGGTGCTCGGCCAGGCCGAACTCGTGCACGTACCCGGCGAGGTAGGCCTGGATCTGCTGACCGTCGGGCCAGCGGGGAAAGTCCTCCGGCATCGGGTGATCGCTGAAGTGGTACGTGTGTTTGCTGTTCTGCGCGCGCAGACCCGGATAGCGACGGGTGGCGCTCCACACACCTCCGACATCAGGGGCCCGGTCGAACACCTCGACCGGGAATCCCGCCCGACTCAACACTTTCGCGCAGGCCAAACCCGCAACTCCCGCACCGACGATCCCGATGCGGCTACCGCTCGTCATGGCGAGGAGAGTACTCGGCACCGCGGTCAACCTGCCACCGCCGCCGGGCCGAACCGTGCTGTACTGGAAAGATGACCAACAGTTCCGTCGTCGTCGATCGGGCCGGGCTCTGGGATGCCGAGGAGCTCAGTGATGTCGCCGCGGCCACCTTTCCACTGGCCTGTCCCCCGGAGGCCACCCAGGGCGACATCGAGATCTTCCTGGACCAGATGCTCTCGGGCGAACGGTTCGGCGAATACCTGTCGGACCCGGACCGGATCGTGCTCAAGGCGGTCGAGGGCGACGAGATCGTCGGCTACGCCATGCTCGTCGCGGGCAGGCCGAGCGACCCCGAGGTCGCGGCCCAGGTCAGCGCCGGCGCGGTGATCGAGCTGAGCAAGCTGTATGTGCTGCCGGGTCATCACGGCAGCGGCGTGTCCGGTGCGCTGATGGAGGCCGCGGTCGCCACGGCACGCGAGTCGGGTGCGGCCGCGGTGTGGCTCGGCGTCAACCAGGTCAACGAGCGCGCGCAGAACTTCTACGCCAAGCACGGATTCGTGCGGGTGGGCACCAAGACCAATACCGTCGGCACCCAGGTGCACGCCGACTATGTGTTCGAGCGGTCGCTGTGAGGCTCAGCTGAGCAGCGCGGACCGCAGCGCGGCGACCTCGGTGCCGGTCAGGCCGAGGCCGTCGCGGACGTAGCCGTCGAAGCTGCCGTAGGACTCGGTCGCCTGATCGAAGGCGGCGTCGAGCCAGCTCTGCTGCACGCCGTTGAGCGGATCCGTCGGCGACGCGTTGCGGTAGGTATTGGAGGCCAGGTAGTCGGCGGTGACGGTGTCCCGGTCGACGCCGAGCAGCGTCAGCAGGACCGCCGAGGTCCAGCCGGTGCGGTCCTTGCCCGCACTGCAGTGATAGAGCACGCCGGCGCCGTCGGCGGCGATGATGTCGCGCAGCACCGCGGCGAACGCCGCGTTCGCGCCGGGGGCGGTGATGAACGCGCGGTACATGCCTTCGCCGCCGAACAGGGCGCCGGCCAGGACCAGCGGCGGCGCCTGGCCGATCACGTCGTAGGCGTTGCCGGTCGCGCCGGCGGGGAGCCGGTCGGCGGCGAGGGTGCGCTCGTAGCCGGTCCGCAGGTCGTCGACGACGCGCACGCCGAGCGCGCTCAGCCTGGCCAGGTCATCGGGGGTCGCCTTGTCCAGCGCGCCGGAGCGGAACACCAGCCCGGTGCGGACCCGGTGCCCGTCGGCGGTGGGGTATCCCCCTGCGTCCCTGGCGTTCTGCACCCCGGACAGGCCGATCAGCCGATCGACCGTCCCGGTGTCACTGCTGGGCGCCGGCGCGGCGACGGCCTGGCCGACGACCGGACCGAGCAGCACCGCCACTCCGGTCGCGGCGGCCAGACTCGCGCGCGCGGCACGACTACGGGTCACGGCAAACTCCTTCGACGACACCGGGTCACGGTCACGGCAGAACGTACCCGGCGCCCGCGTCCTACGCGGCGGCGGCCTCGAACCGCGAGAGCGCCAGCAGACGCGAGATCGCGCGCAGGTACTTCTTGCGGTAGCCGCCGTCGAGCATCTCCTGGGAGAAGATCTCGTCGAGCTTGGCGCCCGAGACGGTCACCGGGATGCTGGCGTCGTAGAGGCGGTCGGCCAGCACGACGATGCGCAGGGCGACGGCCTGATCGGTGACCGGGTGCACGCCGGAGATGAACACCGAGGACACCCCGTTGATGAGCGCGCCGTACTTCGACGGGTGCAGCGTGCTCAGGTGCTTCAGCAGCGCGTCGTAGTCGTCGAGGGTGGAACCCGGTGTGGTGGCGGCCCGTTCGGCCAGGATGTCGGGCGAGGTCGGCTCGGGGGCGGGCGGCAGGTCGCGGTGGCGGTAGTCGGGGCCGTCGACGCGCACCGGCTCGAAGATGGAGCCGAGCTTCTTGATCTCGCGCAGGAAATCCTGGGCGGCGAAACGACCCTCGCCGAGCTGGCTCGGCAGCGTGTTCGAGGTGGCCGCGATGGAGACGCCGGCGGCCGACAGCTCGGTGAGCAGGCGCGAGACCATGGTGGTGTCGCCCGGATCGTCGAGCTCGAACTCGTCGATGCACAGCAGGCTGTTGCCGGAGAGTCGCTCGACGGCGTTGACGAAGCCCAGCGCGCCGACCAGGTTGGTCAGCTCACCGAAGGTGCCGAACGACTTGGGCGCGGGCGCGCTGTGGAAGATCGAGGCGAGCAGGTGGGTCTTGCCGACGCCGAACCCGCCGTCGAGGTACAGGCCCGCGCCGGTGACGGCCTTCTTCTTGCCGAACAGGCTCTTCTTGGACCCGGCCTTGTGGATCTTGGCGACCTGACCGGCGAATTCCTCGGCCTTGGCGACCGCGGCGGCCTGGCTCGGTTCCGTGGGATCGGGAATGTAGGAGGCGAAGCTGACCTCGTCGAACATGGGCGGGGGCACCATCTGCGCGACGAGCTGGTCGGCCGGGACCTCCGGATGGCGATCGACGAGGCGTTCTTGCATGGACAAATCGTACGGACGTGGTTGCATCGGTTCCTATGCAGCGTATCCACAATGTGACCCAGCTCGCAGACCTCGACGACGACGCACTGGCCAGGTGCTATGCCTATCCCCGACACCTGGAGCGTCCCTGGGTGCGGGCCAACTTCGTCAACAGTATCGACGGCGCGTTCACGGTGGACGGCGTATCCGCGGGGCTCGGCACCGATGCCGACCACCGGGTGTTCACGCTGCTGCGTGAGCTGGCGGAGGTGATCGTCATCGGGGCGGGCACGGTGCGCGCGGAGAACTACGGCGGCGCGCATCCGGATCCGGATCGGCGGCGCGCGCACTTCCAGCACGGCATCGGCGGATCGGCCGACGGCACGCCGCCGCCGATCGCGGTGGTCACCGCGAGCGCGCGGCTCGATCCGGCGTCGAAGTTCTTCACCGACGCCGAGGTCGCGCCGTTGATCATCACCACCGCCCACGCCGACGCCGACCAGATCGCCGCGCTCGAGCAGGCGGGCGCACAGGTCGTGGTCGCCGGTGAGGCCGCGATCATGCCGTCCGCCCTGGTACGGGTGCTCGCCGAGCGCGGCCTGCACCGGGTGCTGTGCGAGGGCGGCCCGCATCTGTTCGGGCAGCTGGCCGAGGCGGATCTGGTCGACGAGTTGTGCCTGAGCACCGCGCCGATGCTGGTCGGCGGGGCGGGCGGGCGAATCTCGCTGTCGGCGAGCACTTTCGACACTCCGATGAGCCGCAAGCAGCTGGTGCTCGCCGAGGACGGCACCGTGCTGGCCCGGTGGGCCCGTCGATGAAACCTGGCGCCGAACCTGGCAGTGTGTAGTCCATGCGCTGGACTCGGGCCGCGGCGACGGCCGCGACACTGTCGATCATGCTCGCGGGCTGCGGAGCCGGACCGTCGGATCGGCCCGTCGTCGCCGTCGAGCGCCCCGGCGTCGGCGGCGGGCAGATCGAGGAACCCGCCGTGCCGGATCTCGCCAGGGCCGAGGTCCCGAAAACCGACCTGGCCTGGAAGGACTGCACCGCGTCGACCCTGAGCTCGCTCGATTTCGGCGCGGCTCCGGCAGGCCTGGTGCTGGAGTGCGCCGACTTCGCGACCCCGATCGACACCGCGGGCACCGTGCTCGGCACGTTCCGGGCGGGCGCTCTGCGGGCCCGGCTGCCGCAGACCCCCGCCGACGCGGCGCCGCTGGTGCTCACCTCCGGCGCCGACCGCTCGTCGGCCTCGACGCTGGCGGGTCTGGCCGTCGGCCCGAACAGCGCGTTGCTGGCCGCGCAGCCGATCGTCGCCGTCGACCGGCGCGGGATCGGCGCCTCCCAGCCCATCGACTGCATTCCCGCCCAGCTGCGCGCGGTGATGACCGAACTGGGCCAGTTCGGGGTCGGCAGCAACGATCAGGTCGGCGCGGTCGCCGGCTACAGCCAGGACGCGACCATCGCCTGCCGCGACTTCCTGCAGCCCTACGAGGGCACCTTCGACGCCCCGCACGCCGCCGACGACATCGAGCAGCTGCGCAAGCAGTGGCAGGTCGAGAAGATCAATCTGATCGGCACCGGCAACGGCGCCAAGGTCGCGCTCAGTTATGCCCGCCGCTACGGTGAGCATCTGGCCCGGCTCGTGCTCGACGCCCCCGAACCGGTCGGCGCGGACGCGACCACGATGGCCGAAGCCGCCGTCACCGGCGCCGAGGCCGCCCTGACCGCCTTCGCCCAGCGCTGCAAGGCCGCCAACTGCGCGCTCGGCCCCGACCCGCGCGCGACGGTCATCGCGCTGATGAACAAGGCCACCACCGGCGCGCTCGGCGATATCTCGGCCGCCGACCTCTCGACCGCGCTCACCGGCTTCCTGTCCAGCCCGCGCGGTGACCAGGCGAGCCGGGTGACCGCGTTGGCCGACATCCTCGCCGCCGCCGACCGCGGTGATCGCGCACCGCTGGCCATGCTGGTCGTCCGCGAAACGGCGGCGATCAACTCCGACGGCGAGTTCGTCAACCGCTGCACCGACAGCCAGCAGCCGCCGACGCCGGACAGGGCGCGCGAGCTCGCCGGAACATGGGCGAGCAAATATCCGGTTTTCGGCCGGACCGCCGCGATCGACCTGATGGTCTGCTCGGCCTGGCCGGTCTCCACCGCCCCACCGCTGCCGACCGAGCTCGAGCTGCCGGTGCTGGTGTTCGCCGGCGCCGCCGACCCGGTCGTCGGCGGTGCCGCCGCGTCGGTGACCGGCGCGCTCGGCGCGGCGGGCGCCCGGCACGCCACGATGACCTGGCAGGGGTGGGGACATCCGGTCGTCGCCCACTCCGGATGCGCGCAGAAGGCCGTGGCCGACTACCTCGCCGAGGCGAAATTGCCCGCCGACGGCGGCGCCTGCCCCGCCTGATCCCGGTCGGACGACCAGATGGTTGCGGCGCGTCCGACGGGTCCGGCGACACCATCGCTACCGGATCCGGTGTACCGTGCCCCAGTGTTGTTCCGACAGCTCGAGCCCCGTACCGCGCGCACGACCGCGGATGTGATCAAGTTCGCTCTGTGGCCGTTCGCGGTCATGACCGTGCTGAATCGTGTCTTCATCAAGGCGATCAACGGATTCGTCACCGACGATTACCGTCCGGTCTACAACGCCTCGTTCGAGTTCCTCAACGGCAGGCCTCTGTACACCGCCGACTTCTCGTCGGTCGACCCGCACTATCTCTACTACCCGAGCGGAACACTGCTGATCGCGCCGGTGGCGATCATCGAATACGAACTGTCGCGCTGGCTGTTCATCGGGCTCAACGCCGTCGCGATTCTGCTCGCCTGGTACCTGCTGCTCCGCCTGTTCAAGTTCGGTCTCGGCTCCATCGCCGCGCCCGCGCTGCTGCTGGCGATGTTCGCCTCCGAGACGGTGACCAACACGCTGGTCTTCACCAACGTCAACGGCTGTCTACTGCTCGCCGAGTTGGTGTTCATCCACCTGCTGCTGGCACGTCGGGATCTCTGGGCCGGTGTGGCTCTCGGTTTGAGTATCTCGGTGAAACCGACGCTGGCGCCGTTGCTGCTCGTCGCGGCCGTTCGCGGCCAGTGGAAGGTCTTCATCACCGCGCTCGGTGTGCCGTTGACGCTGACGGCGATCGCCTGGCCGCTGTCGGCGGACCCCGAGAAGTTCTTCACCCGTGTCGTGCCATATCTGGCTGAGACGCGCGACTACTTCAACAGTTCTGTCGGTGGCAACGGGCTTTACTTCGGACTGCCGCACTGGATGATCCTGCTGATCCAGGTGGTCATGGGCGGCGTCGTCGCGGTCTCGCTGTGGCTGCTGTGGCGCTACTACCGTCACGACGAGCTGTTCTTCGTCACCACGTTCTCGGGTGTGCTGCTCACCGCGAACTTCCTGCTGCCCTCGCTGGGCCAGATGTACTACTCGATGATGCTGTTCCCGTTCCTGATGTCGGTGGTGCTGCGCAATTCGGTGCTGCGCAACTGGCCTGCCTGGCTGGCGATCTTCGGGTTCATGACCTACGACAAGTGGCTGTCGGATCGCTGGCAGGCCACCGGGCGCACGCTCGAGTACCTGCGGGTGACCTTCGGCTGGGGGCTGCTGCTCCTCGTCGTGTTCTGTGTGCTCGGCGACCGCTACCTGGCCGCTCGTCGCGAGGGCAGGCTGCAGTTCGGGATCGACCCGGCGTGGATGGCGAGCGCGCCCGACTCCCGCGACGGCGCCGGGGACGCGAAGCCGGAGGGGGTCTCCACCGCGCCTGATCGCGACGATCCGGTATCGCCGGAAGAACCCGCCGACGACCGCGAGCCCGCGCTGAAGTAGGTGTCGGCCGGTGACGCTCGCGGCGCGCACCGGCCGAAACCATTAGCGTGGAGTGATGAGTTCATCGTTGCCCACGCCGCGCATCCAGCTGACGCCGCAGCAGTGGCGGGCGAAACTGGATCCGCAGGAATACGCCGTTCTCCGTGAGGCCGCCACCGAGCGCCCGTTCGTCGGCGAGTACACCGACACCAAGACCGAAGGCGTCTACACCTGTCGCGCCTGTGATGCCGAATTGTTCCGCAGCACAGAGAAATTCGACTCGCACTGCGGCTGGCCGTCGTTCTTCGACCCCGCCGAGTCCGACGCGGTGATCCTGCGCGCCGACGACAGCCTCGGCATGCGCCGGGTGGAGGTGCTGTGCGCCAACTGCCACAGCCACCTCGGCCACGTCTTCGAGGGCGAGGGGTATGCCACCCCCACCGACCAGCGCTACTGCATCAACTCGATCGCGTTGCGCCTGCAGCCACAGGAATCCGCCTAGCACTTTCCCGGCCCCGCACGCCCCGACCTCGAGGAGGGGCCGCCGCGCAGCGGCGGTTCGCGGCCGTCCCGCCGGTCAGGCGCCGTTGCGTAGGCGACGAAGGAGCAAGCAACGGTGCCTGAC
>NZ_JBHXAY010000093.1:0-25972 GCF_042728775.1 Nocardia sp. NPDC060259 | reverse complement strand
GGTGTCACCTCGGCACCGATTGCCGCATCACTGTCCCGAACGAGGCACTAGCGTCATGAGTGACGTCAGGAGAGAACTGTGTTCGTTGGGGAGGAACGACGGCGCCCTGTGGCTCGTCATCGTCTGTTGACTTGCGGCGCTGCGGCTTTGGTCACGGCCTTGGTGTTCTGTGTTCCGGCGTGCGCGCCGTCGCCTGGCGATAGTTCGGCCGATCTCCAGCGAGGCCTGGATGCGATTACGGCGCTCGGCGTCAGCGGAGCGCAGGCCGGCGCGGTGGACAGTACGGGCCGGAGCTCGGTCGTCGTCAGCGGCGCGGCCGAGGTCGGGACGAATCGGCCGGTGCCGGGCAACGGGTACTTCCGGATTGCCAGCGCCACCAAGCCCATCGTCGCCACGGTGGTTCTTCAACTCGTCGGCGAAGGAAAGTTGTCCCTCGACGACAGCGTGGAGAAGCATCTACCCGGGGTCGTCACGGGGACCGGAGCGGGGCACGAGATCGATGGCCGAAGGATCACGATCCGCCAACTGCTCCAGAACACCAGCGGGCTGCTGGACGACTACCCCGGCTTCGATTCGAAAGAGCAGTATCTGCAACACCGATTCGACTCATACTCCCGGGACGAGTTGATCAAGCGGGCCATGGCGATGGCCCCCGCTTTCGAACCCGGTGCGGGGTGGGCTTATTCGAATACGAACTTCCTTCTCGCCGAGGCCGTCATCGAGAAGATCACCGGCAACAGCTGGCAAGCCGAGATCGACCATCGGATCTTCTGGCCATTGGACATGCGGCATTCGGTGTGGCCGGGCCAGAGCACCACCCTGCCCGACCCGCATGCCCGCGCCTACTCGGTGTTCGCCGGCAGCAGCGAGTTCGTCGACACCACCGAAATCCTGGACGGCGCCGAGAATCTGATCTCCACCACCGCCGACATGAACACCTTCTACCGAGCATTGCTCGGCGGCAGACTGCTGCGGCCCGCAGAGCTGGAGCACATGCAGACGACCGTGGAGATCGATGAGAAGGTCGAGATGCTCTGGCCTGGTGGTCGATACGGCCTTGGCCTGGTCAAGCGCCCGCTCGCCTGCGGCGGCGAATACTGGAGCCACGGTGGCGGCGACGCCGGATTCATCACCAGCGACGGAGTCACCCCTGACGGGAAACGCAGCATCGTCATCTCACAGACCACGGCCCTGCCCGAGAAGATGATCGAGCAGGAAGCAAGAGCCGCCGACCTGGTCAGTGACGCGCTCTGCGACTGAGGACCACGCCGCTGCGCTCAGGCGCGAAGGCCTGGGTATACGTCCTGGCGGCCGAGGCTCCGGCCGGTGTCGATCACGCCGGATAGGTGTGGATTTCGGTCGCTTTCACCGAGGCCCACAGCTGGGAGCCGCTGTGCAGGCGCAGGTCCGCGACGGTGGCGGGGGTGACCTCGGCAAGAACGGCCGGGGCGCCCGACAGCCGGACCCGAGTGGTGTGCGCGTGCTGTTCGAGGCCGGTGACGATGACCTGCCAGGTGTTTCGTGGACTGCCACTGGGGCGTTCCGGGTACAAGCTCACCGCGGTGGGAGCGAAGGCGAGGTGGACGGCGCCGTGCGCGGGTTCGGCGACGGTGAAGACCGCGCCGTCGCCGAGATCGACCGAGTTTCCCTGTGCCGTGCCCTGATACAGGTTCAGCCCGACCAGGTCGGCGACATAATCGGTCCGCGGCCTGCGGGCGACGTCGGTCGGCGCACCCTCCTGAACGATGGCGCCGTTCTCGACGATGATCAGCCGGTCCGCCAGCACCATCGCGTCGAAGGGATCGTGGGTGACCAGGACGGTGTGCCCGGGGTAGTCGGCGAGGTGATGGGCCAGGTCGGCCCGCACCTGCAGTCGAGTGCCCGCGTCGAGTGCGGCGAGCGGCTCATCCAACAGCAGCAACCGCGGGTCGGTGGCCAGGGCACGCGCCAGCGCGACCCGCTGTGCCTGACCGCCCGACAGCGCACGGGGTTTCGCGTGCAGATGGGCACCGAGCCCGACTCGTTCGAGCCAGCGTGCGGCCTGTTCGCGCGCCTCGGTGCGGTGCTGTCCGCGAGCGCGCAGGCCGAAGGCGACATTCTCCTGTGCGCTCATGTGCGCGAACAGCAGATAGTCCTGGAACACGACGCCGATTTCACGTCGTTCCGCCGGGACGAACCGGTCCGGCGGTGCGTCCCAGACGTGGTCGTCGAGGACGATCCGCCCTTCGTTCAACGGGGTGAGCCCGGCCAGCGCACGCAGGGCGGTGGTCTTGCCCGCGCCGTTGGGCCCCAGCAGCGCCACGACCTCGCCCCTGGCGACCTCGATGGCGATGTCGAGCTCGAAAGACGCACGGGTGATCCGGATTTCGGCGTTCAAGGTCACAGCGGGCCTCGTATCCACCGGTCCCGCAGCGCGGCGAGCACGGCCACCGACACCGCGAGCAGCACGACACTGAGCACGATCGCGTCCTCGGGGTCGGTTTCCAGGGCGAGGTAGACAGCCAGCGGCATGGTCGTGGTCGTGCCGGGAAAACTCCCGGCGAAGGTGATCGTCGCGCCGAACTCGCCGAGCGCGCGGGCCCAGCACAGCACCGCACCCGCCACCACGCCGGGCATCACCGAGGGCAATGTGACCCGGCGGAAGGTCAGCCACCGCGACGCACCGAGTGTCGCGGCCGCTTCCTCATACCTCGGATCCGCGCCGCGCAGCGCGCCCTCGACCGCGATCACCAGGAACGGCATCGCGACGAACGCCTCGGCCACGATCACCCCGGCGGTGGTGAACGGCAACGAGAACCCGAACCACTCGTAGAGATACCGGCCGACCAGGCCGCGCCGACCCAGCACCAGCAGCAACGCCACACCGCCGACCACTGGTGGCAGCACCAGCGGCACCGTGACCAGCGCGCGCACGAACCCGAGGCCGGGCACATCACCACGCGCGAGCAACCACGCCAGCGGGATGCCGAGGACCAGGCACACCACGGTCGCCGAGGTGGCACAGACCAGCGACAGCCGCAGCGCCTGCCCGACCTCGGCGCTGACCAGCCGCTCGGGCAGCGTCCGCCACGGCGCGCGCAGCAACATCCCCACCAGCGGCAGCGTCAGGAAAACCACACCGCACACGGCGGGCACCATCAGGATCAGCGGACGCCGCCCCGTCACCGCCCGCCGTGCGACGCGGGTCACGGGTTATCGAATCCCGCCTTGGTGAAGACCGCACGCGCCTGGTCCGAGCCGACGAACTCCACGAACGCGGCAGCGGCCGCGGCATTGGGAGCCTTGGCCAGCGGCGCGACCGGATAGTCGTTGACGGCCTTGCCCGCCTCCGGGAAGTCGATGCCCTCCACCTTGGACCCCGCGGCCTGCACATCGGTGCGGTAGACCAGCGCGGCGTCGACCTCGCCGAGGGTTACCTTCGTCAGCACGGCCTTCACATCGGATTCGCGGGTGTCGGGCTGCGCAGTGACGCCCGCCGCGTCGAACACCGTCTTCGCCGCGGCACCGCAGGGGACCTGCTCGGCGCACAGCGCGATCTTGGGCTCGGCCTTGCCGAAGTCCGCCAGACCGGTGATATGGCCGGGATTGCCCGCGGGCACCGCGATCTCGAGGCGGTTGCGCACGAAGATCACCGGCTTCGCGGTCACTTCACCGGCGTCGACGACCTGCTGCATGTTCTTCGGCGCGGCCGAGGCGAACACATCCGCGGGCGCGCCCTGCTTGATCTGCTCGGCCAGCGCCGAACTGCCACCGAAGTTGTAGACCACCTTCACCCCGGGATGCGCCGCCTCGAACTGCTTGCCCAGCTCGGTGAAGGTCTCGGTCAGCGACGCCGCGGCGAAGACGGTGACAGTGCCGGTGACCTTGTCCCCCGCCGCTACCGGTTCGTCGGCCTTGTCGGTCCCACAGCCGACCGCGGCCAGCGCCACCGCACCGACCACCGCGACCGCGCGCACTGTACGAATCATGTTCAACCTCATCAGATCTCCGGGATATCCACAACAACATGAGTCGACTTGACCGAGGCCACCGCGACACTGCCGACCTCGAGACCGAGCTCGTCGACCGAATCGCGACTCATCAGCGACACCAGGCGGAACGGCCCGGCCTGCATCTCGACCTGAGCCATCACGGTGTCCTTCACGATCCGCGTGACGATCCCGCGCATCCGGTTCCGCGCCGAGCTCGCGACGGTGGTTCCCGGATCGGGCGCCTCCGCGCCCTCCCGCAGAAACTCCGCCAGCTCCCGCCCGTCCACACCCTTGCGGCCGCTGTCGAGCTGAATCGCCGTGAGCCGGCCCTGGTCGATATACCGGCGCACCGTGTCATCACTGACACCCATCAAGGCAGCTACTTCACTGATCCGCAGATTCGACACGAAGTACAGCATATTCGGAGCACATGCGGGACGCGAGCCAGGTTCGTCCCGGGGATGCGAAATGAACCCGGTCTGTGTACCTGGCGAGGTCGTCACGCCGCGGGCAGGCGGACCGTGGCCGTCGCGCGGCCGAAGATCCTGCGTCCCTCGCACTTGGCGGTGATGGCCAGGACGGCTGTCCGGAGTTGCGGATCGACAGACTTCACTGTTCCCGAGAACTCGATGGACGCGCCCGCGCTCGTGACGTAGACCGGGCTGGTGAACCTGACCGCGCATTCGATGACGGCACCGGGATCACCGAGCCACGAGGTGAGGTATCCCGCGCCGAGGCCGATCGTCAGCATGCCGTGCGCGACCGGTGCTTCCAGGTTCACCGCGTGTGCCGCTTCGGCGTGCCAGTGGATGGGGTTCGGGTCCCCGGCCACGCCGGCGTAGTTGACCAGGTCGCCGGGGGTGAGTGAGATGAGCCGCGATGGGAGTTGGTCGCCCACCGAGATGGTCTCGAAGGCGAGCGCGTGGCTGCCCGCGCCCGGCTCGACTTGCGGCAGGGTCTCCGGGCGCGATTCATCGGATGCTCGTAGCGCCAGGCCGGTCGCCGACCGGATGTCGCGAAAACCCTGCGTCACCAGCTTGTCGCCGAACGGAGTCGCGCTCGCGGCGGCCGCGGATCGACCGACGAAACTCGTCCGCGAGATGATCGCCGTCTTGCCGTGCTGGTCGGTGATCACCGTCTTGAACTCGAAGAGTTCGCCGCCGAAGGCTTGGCGGAACGACTCGAGGCCGACGTCGAAGGACAAGATGTCACCGGGACGAACCGGCTTGTAGTAGTTGATCACCTGATCGGTTTGCATGATCTGGCTCAGGTCGTAGCCACCGGCGACAGCGTCGAACATCGCGAGCTGAGCCCGGAAGGCCGGAATGGAGAAGAACGTCAGCGGTGCGATCAGCCCGCCGTAGCCGTACTCCACGCCCGCGGATTCCGACCAGTGCACCGGGTGCGTGTCCTGGACAGCGCGCGCGAACTCGCGGATCTTCTCCCGCCCCACCACGTAGACGTCCTCGGCGCGATAGCTGCACCCCACCATGTTCGATAACCGCTCCGCGGAATTCGCGCCCGGTGCATTCACGGCCTTTCCGCTGGTCGACCCCATGGACAGAAAGACTAGTAGCCGTGGGTCTTTCGACCGCGGCACTCGGGTTCGGAGTGTCGACCACCGTGACGACGGCCGAGACGACTACATCTTGATGTAGCGCGCCATGGCGAAACTGTAGAAGCCATAGGTGATGATCCCCAGACCCGCCGCGATCAGCAGCGCCGCTCCGAAGGGTTGCGCCCCGAGGGTTTTGAACGCGCCGTCGAGACCGGTGGCTTCCCCGGGTTCGGATCGGCTGACCGCGACGATCACCAACAGTCCGATGGCGGCGATGGCCAGCCCTTTCGCGATGTAGCCGACCGTGCCCAGCCGGCGGACAAGGTCGCTGGTCGGGCCTTTCAGGTCGCCGAGGAAGCTCTGCGTTGCGCCCTTGTAGACGTGATAGCCGCCGATCGCGATGATGATCAGCCCGGCGGCGACGAGGGCGATCGTGCCCGCGGTGGATTGCATCATGCGAGCGGTGATCCCCGTGCTCTGCTCGCTGCTGGAGGAACCACCGCCCCGGGCGAATCCGAAGGCGGAGAATGCGAAGGCCAGATAGACGACGGCCAGGGAGAATGCCTTGACCCGGTTGAAGGCTTCGGATTTCTTGCTGTCGGCCTCGGGTTCGGACGAGCTGCCCAGGGCCGCTTCGGCGAATCGCCACAGCGCCATCAGCGAGAACGCGACGACACCCACCCAGAGCGCGAAGACACCACCTGGCTTGGCTGCCAGCTCCGCCATGGCCCCGGATTGGTCGGTGGTTCCCCCTGCGCCGCCGAGCGCGATCCGGATGGCGATATAACCGATGAGCAGGTGCACGATGCCGCTCATGACGAAGCCCGCGCGGGCGAATCGTTCGAAGACACTGTTCTGAGCCACCCGGGTGACGGCCGTGGACGCGTTGTCGTAGGACTGTCCGGAGACGGTGTTGTCCGGCATGGTGGAACTTCTTCCGCAGGCCTCGGTGTGCCACCAAGTCTTCGCCGCGATCCCCACGGTGTCAACGATGTATACCTACGCTATAGAGAAGCGTGGAGGGGTTATAGTCGCCCCCGTCGGCTGCTCCGATCCGAAACGGTTGCGCCTCATCGCATGACCTCGCGGAGGACGGCCGGCACGCGCCGGAAGGGTCCCGGTGCTGTTCGGTCGGGGAAGGCAGTGCGGTTGACTGTCACTGATGGCATGGATTTCGCCGGGTATCGGATAGAACGACGCCTCGGTATGGGTGGCATGGGCACGGTGTTTCTCGCCCAGCATCCACGACTGCCCCGCAAGGACGCGCTGAAGATCCTGGCCGACGGGCACACCGGCGATCCGGTCTTCCGCGCGCGCTTCCTGCGCGAGGCCACGATCGCGGCGCGGCTGCACCATCCCAATCTGGTCGCGGTGCGCGACCGCGGCCAGCACGACGGCCGGTTGTGGATCGCGATGCAGTATGTCGACGGCGTCGACCTCGCGCAGCTGATCCGGCGCGGACCCGCGGCGCTGCCGCTGGACCGGGTGGTCAGGATCGTCACCGAGGTCGCCAAAGGCCTGGACACGCTGCACCGTAAGGGCCTGCTGCACCGGGATGTGAAGCCGGCCAACATCCTGGTCGCCGAGCAGGACGGCCGCCAGGACCGGGTGCTGGTCACCGATTTCGGCATCGCCAGGCCCACCGACGAACCCACGATGTCGACCGGTGGCGGGCTCAGCGCGACGCCGGCCTACGCCGCGCCGGAGCAGATCAGCGGTGGGCCGGTGGATCATCGGACCGACGTGTACGCGCTCGGCTGTGTGCTGTACGAGCTGCTGACGGGGTCGGTGCCGTTCGCCCGCGACACCCCGGCCGCGGTGATATACGCGCACCTGAACGAGCCCCCTCCCCCACCGGAAAGCGCGGGTGCGCCACCAGGATTCGACGAGGTGATCGCCACCGCGCTCGCCAAGAATCCCGCCGACCGGTTCGCGAGCTGCGGCGCGCTGGCTGCCGCGGTACACGCGGCGGCGCAGTCGACGGTCCGGCTCGGGGCGGCGCCGCGGCTGCCGCGCCCGGCTACCCGGCGGCGTCGGCTGTTGATCGGATCCGCGCTGGCTGTCGCGCTGATCGCGGCGACAACAGCGGCGGTCGGGTTGGGCCGCGACGGTTCCGGATCCTCGCCGAACGCGACCACGCTCGGCCCGCAGACCAACGTGGACGCGGTGTCGTGGGGCGCGTATACCTATCTCGCGCAGGCTTTTCCCACGCTGCTGCCCGCCTCGCAGTTCGGCACCGGCTACCAAGAGATCTGGGGGTGCCGGCCGATCGACGAGAACATGCGGGACGTCTCGGTCGATGTCCTCGTCCCGACCGGACGGGTCGTCTGCAACGGCAACCGGGAACCCGTCCAGACGGTCGAGGTGGTGTGCAACGCGGACCGTTCCCCGATCGCCCCGCCGGTCACCTTCGATCGTGCCGAGGGCGACGAGCAGTGGACTCGCCCTTCTGGCGCGGGCACGCTGCACTGGGGAACCTACCTCGGCTATATGTCCGCGGAAGTCGGGTACCTGCGGCTGTACTTCGACGATCCGGGACACGATTTCTGCTACATCGTCGTCACCGGGGCGCCGTCGGGCGCGGATCTGCGGGCACGCTGGTGGACGGAGGCCCCGTTGTGAAGCTCGTGCGCATGCTCCTGGCGCTGGGTGTGGTGCTGGCGGTGACCTCGGGCTGCACGGTGGCGGGCGATCCGGCTCCCGTGCCCGACCCCGCCGCACTCGATGTCGGCCCGTACAGCCGCACGCCGCTGCTCGCGCCCGCGCACGGCAGCGACTATCACGGCCGGGTCCTCGAGTCGGTGCGGATGGCGGAGGTCATGGCCAATCCCGCCGACGTGGACCCGGCCCTGCGATACGGGCTCACCTCCCGGGCTGTCCCCCTGCCGACCGCAGCGAAAGCGGCCGCGCTGCTGGCCAATCCGGTCCGCGCCGTCCTCGAACGGCACGGCATGCTCGCCGGCTTCAGCGTGGGCTCCACCGATACACCGGGCCAGGTCGCGATCGGTGGCGGCAGGCTGCTCCAGGTCATCCTGTTGCGATTCCCGGATTCCGCCGCGGCACAGCGGGCAGCCACGGAGATCGACTCCGTCGACGCCGCCCTGGCCGCAGGCAATGTCGCCGTCACGATTCCCGAACACCCGACCGCACGCGGTCATTGGCGTCCGACGGAACCGACCATCGCGGCCACGGTGGCGCGGGATTCGTTCGTGGTGAGCGTGCTCGCCGGACACACCTCCCCCGATCACGACGCCCTGGTCTCGGTGGCGCGCAAGACTTTCGACGTACAGCTGCCATTGCTCCGCGATTTCGCGGTGACCCAGCCCGAGAAATTCGCCGACCTGGCGCTGGATCGCGACGGCATACTGGGCCGGATGGTCCCGGAAGCGCCGGGGCGCTGGCCGTTCCCGGTGGTGATTCTGGGCGACTTCGGCGAGAACGCGGGCTGGAACAGCCTGGTGCAGGCTCGCGGCTTCGTGTACGGGCCGCGCGGGACCGAACGCTTCAACGGGCCCTCCGCAGAGCGGATCGAACTGCTCGGCCTCAATCGTTTCGACCGGCTCATGCGCTTCGCCGACGCGGCGACGGCGACCAAGTTCTTCGCACGTCTCACCACCGCCGAGGGTCGGGTGGACGTCGCGGCACCGACCGGTCTCGTCGACGTCCGTTGCACGGAGTCGCTGAAGTCCACCGCGTCGATGAACCAGTTCGGCTGCCTGCTCAGGCACGGGCGTTATGTCGCACTGGTTTTCAGCCGGGACTACCGGGATGTGCAGCAACGAGCTGCGGCGCAGTACGCGCTGCTGGTGAACAGCGAGTAGATGAATGGTCGAAACACTCACCACCGGAACCTTTTTCGCAGGATACGAGATCGAGCGGGTGCTCGGACGCGGCGGGATGGGCACGGTGTACGTCGCCCGGCATCCGCGCCTGCCGCGCCAGGACGCGGTGAAGGTCCTGCCCGAGAACTGCGGCGCCGCCGACGAATTCCGGGCCCGTTTCCTGCGCGAGGCGGAGCTGGCCGCCCGGCTGGATCATCCGAACATCGTCGCGGTACACGACCGCGGTGTCGAGCACGGTCAGCTCTGGATCGCGATGGAGTTCGTGAACGGTGTCGACGCGGCCGGTCTGCTCCGCCGCGACGGCGCGTTGCCGCCGCAGCGCGCGGTGCACATCGTCACCGAGACGGCGCGTGGCCTGGACGAGGCGCACCGATCCGGCATGCTGCACCGGGACGTCAAACCGGCGAACATCCTGATCGAACAGCTCGACGACGTGCCTGATCGCGTACTGGTCGCCGATTTCGGGATCGCCAGGGCCGCGGGCGACGGGACCGCGCTCACCGAGGTGGGGGCCGTCGTGGCGACGCTCGCCTATGCCGCGCCGGAAATACTGGCCGACCGGCAGGTGGATCACCGCGCCGACGTCTACGCCCTCGGCTGCACGCTGTTCGAACTGCTCACCGGCGCCAAGCCGTTCCCCCGCGATTCGGTGGTCGCGGTCATCCAGGCGCATCTGCTGGAGCCGCCACCGAGCGCAGGCGCGCTGCGGCCGGATCTGCCACCCGCCATCGACGCGGTGATCGCGCGCACCATGGCGAAGAACCCGGACGAGCGCTATTCGTCCTGCGGGGCATTGGCGGCGGCGACAGCGAGCGCCTTCGGACAGCCGGTGGATCAGACGGCTTTCGCGGTCCGGGCGGCCGGCATTCCCGCACCGGCCGAGCCGCCGCGGACCACAGTCCGTGTACCGGCGCCGAAGCCGGCACGCCGCGCACGGTGGTACACCGTCGCCGCCACGGTGGCCGTCACCCTGGTGGTGGCGATCGCGGGTGTCGTAGTGGCCACCCGCGATTCGAGCGATTCCACGGAAAGTCCTCCTGCGCCGACCGGCCGGGCCGGATTGACCTGGGGCAGATACGCCTTCGTTGTCGACGCGTTGCCACAGCTGCTCCCCGCGACGCCCACCCGGACCGGGCATCAGGGCATCCGGTGCGCCGCCATCGTCGGCGGCACCGGCGAGGCCGCCGACCTCGACCGGGCCCCGGACCATGTCGCGCACATCCGGTGCACCGGCAACCAGAACCCGATCCGGGATGTGGACGTGCAGTGTTCGGCGAACCGCAGCACCTATCACCTGGTGGACGAGGAAGGGGTCGTCGTCCTCGGCGATCAGCGCTGGGAACGCGCGTCCGGGCGCGGCCGCGTGAAATGGTCGACCATGACGGCGTCCATGGGGCAGCGCGGCGTCCTCGGACTGTCTTTCGACGAGCCGACACGCAACTTCTGCATGGTCGTCGTGGTCGGTGCGGGCACGGGGCAGGAACTGTATGACCGGTGGTGGCCTGATGCACCCTTCTGACGGCATGGATTTCGCCGGGTACCGCATCGAGCGCCGGCTCGGCGCGGGCGGCATGGGTGAGGTGTATCTGGCGCGGCATCCCCGCCTGCCGCGGCACGACGCGCTGAAGATCCTGTCCGACCGGCACGCCGGTGACGCGGAGTTCCGGGCGCGGTTCCTGCGCGAGGCCGAAGTCGCGGTGCGGCTGCAGCATCCGAATGTGGTCGCGGTGCGTGACCGGGGTGAGCACGACGGCCGCCTGTGGATCGCGATGCAGTACGTCGACGGTGGCGATGTCGCCGAACTGATCCGGCGCGACGCGGCGGTCCCGGTCGAGCGCGCGCTGCGGATCCTGACCGAGGCCGCCAACGGGCTCGACGAGATCCATCGGGTCGGCTTGCAGCATCGTGACGTGAAGCCCGCGAATCTGCTGCTCGCCGAAGAACCGGGGCAGCCGGATCGGGTGCTGGTCACCGACTTCGGTATCGCGCGCACCGCGGACGGTGCGGGCACCCTGTCCGAGGGCGCGGGATTCTCCGCGACGCTGGCCTATGCGGCGCCCGAGCTGATCAGCGGCGACGCGGTCGATCATCGGGCCGATGTGTACTCGCTCGGTTGCACGCTGTATCAGCTGCTCACCGGGACGGTGCCGTATCCGCGCGACAGCCCGGCGGCGGTGATGTACGCGCACCTCTACGACGAGCCGCCCCGGGCGTCGGTCGAAAACCGCCGGGTACCAGCGGGATTGGACTCGGTTCTCGCCACGGCGCTGGCCAAGGATCCCGCGGACCGCTATCAGAACTGCGGCGCGCTGGCCGCGGCCGCGCACGCGGCGTTGGTTGCCGAGATCGGCGGCGGAACCGAGACCGGTTCGGTGCGCCGTCGCGGAATTCTGGCCGGTGCGGCGATCGCGGTTGTCGCGGTGGGTGTTTCGCTGGCGGTCGGCATCGGTCGCGGCGATTCGGCGGAGTCGGCCGAGAGCGCCCCCACCGGGGTGACCACGAATTCGTCGGCCTGGGGTGCGGCCGCCCTCGTTGCCGAGACCTTCCCGAACCTGCTGCCGGTCGCGCCCGGCGCCGTCGGTTACCAGGAACTCAACACCTGCCTGTACGCCGACGAGAACCAGAACTTCATCTCCTTCGATCAGCCGGTCGAGGTCGGTGGGGTGAGCTGTCTCGGCGACCGCGACCCGGTCGACGTGCTCTCCGTCGTCTGCAACTGGGACCGCACCCCGATCGCCGAGTGGACCCCGATGGTCCAGCTGGAGGGGGAAGAGTTGTGGACGCGCGGCGCTTCCACCGGGCGGGTGCGGTGGGGAACGGTCACCACGAACGACGGCGCGACCACCGGCAGGCTCGACGTGATGTTCGACGGGCCGGATCGCAACTTCTGCCGCCTTCGCGTCAGCGGCGACATCTCCGGCTCCATCCTCAGAGAACGGTGGTGGCCGGATGCGCCGCTATGACAGCCTTCGAGCCGTGGCGGTACTTGCCGCGGCCATCATCGTGCTGTGCGGATGCGTGCGGGCCGGCGAGCCGGCTCCGCAACGCCTGGACCTGGCGGCGCTCGACGTCGGAGCCAACAGCGTCGACCCGCTGACACCGTCGCGTGCCGGGACCGAGAAGGACGGGCGGGTGCTGGAATCGGTGCGGATGGGCGAAGCCGCGCTCGATCCGGTCGAGGTGGATCCGTCGTTGACCAAGGATGTCGCGAACCGGACCGCGCCGTTGCCGACCCCGCTGAAAGCGGCCGGAATTCTGGCCGAGCCCGTCCGTGACGTGCTCGAATCACACGGCATGCTGGCCGGATTCGCGGTCAGCGGCAGCGACGTCGACTTCCGTGGCAAGGCGCCGGCCATCGGCGCGGGACGCCTGCTCACGGTGCTGCTGCTGCGTTTCCCCGACGAGATGCGGGCACAGCTGGCCGCGCGGCAGATGAACGCCACCGATGCCGCGATCAGCCCGGACAATGTGGCGGTCCGGATCGCGGAGTATCCCGCGGCGTTCGTGCACTGGCGTCCCGCGGTGCCGACCATGGCCGCGACGATCGCGCAGGGGTCCTTCGTCGTCAGCGTGCTCGCCGCGCACACCACACCGGATCAGGCCGTGCTGACCGGGCTCGTGCGCAAGACATTCGACGTCCAGCTGCCCAGACTGCGTGACTTCCCGGCGACCGCGCCGGACCGATTCGCCGAACTGCCCCTGGATCGGGAGGGCATGCTGTCACGGCTGCTGCCCTACGGGCCGGGGCACTGGTCGTATCCGACGGTGATCGCCACCGACATCGACGCCAACGCGGGCTGGTCGTCCACGCTGCGCATCAGCGGGGTGGTGTTCGGCCCGCGTGCCACCCGGCTGATGAAGTACCTCGGTTTCAAGGAACCGATCGAACTCGTCGCCATGAACCACCACAATCTGCTCGAACGGTTTCCGGACGCGGTCAGCGCGCGCCGGGTGTTCAGCGAGGAGATGCGCGCGGCCGACCAGTCCAGGCAGCTCGACACACCCGCCGGAGTGCCGGATGTGTACTGCTACAACCTCGATCAGCAACCGCAGTGGCCCGCCCAGGCGCGCTGCCATGTCCTGTACGGCCGGTACACCGCTGCCCTCGTCGGCCGGAATCCGACGGAGGTCCATCAGCTGATCTCGGCCCAATACGCGCTGCTGGTGCACAGTGGATAGCCGGAAGTTGCTGCCGGGCACCATCTTCGCGGGGTACCGCATCGAGCGGGTGCTGGGCAGCGGCGGTATGGGCACGGTCTATGTGGCGGCGCATCCCCGGTTGCCGCGGCTGGACGCGGTGAAAGTGCTGTCGGCGGAATACAGTGCCGATCCCGAGTTCAGGGCGCGTTTCATCCGCGAGGCCGAACTCGCCGCCCGGCTGGATCATCCGAACATCATCGGCGTCTACGACCGCGGCGTCGAGGACGGCAGGCTGTGGATCGCGATGCGGTTCATGGACGGGCCCGATGCCGCCACCCTGATCCGCGACCGCGCGGCGCTGCCTCCGGAACGGGTGGCGCACATCGTCGCCGCCGTCGGGCGCGGGCTCGATCACGCGCATCGGGCGGGGATGCTGCACCGCGACGTCAAACCGGCCAACATCCTCGTCGAATCGATACCAGGACAACAGGACCGCGTCGCACTCACCGATTTCGGCATCGCCAAGGCGGTGGCCGCGACCACGGCGCTGACCCAGGCTGGATCGATCCTGGCGACCGTCGCCTACGCGGCGCCGGAACAGCT
Organism: Nocardia sp. NPDC060259; assembly: GCF_042728775.1. Lineage (NCBI taxonomy): Bacteria > Bacillati > Actinomycetota > Actinomycetes > Mycobacteriales > Nocardiaceae > Nocardia > Nocardia sp. NPDC060259. Next base: position 11,858 of record NZ_JBHXAY010000093.1, on the reverse strand, counting down.
GACCGGCGCGGCGATCGATCATCGCGCCGATGTCTACTCGCTGGGTTGCACCCTCCACGAACTGCTGACCGGCGCGAAACCGTTCCCGCGCGCGACGATGGATGCGGTGATCGTGGCGCATCTGCAGGATCCGCCGCCGCGACCGAGAGCCACCGTCCCCGAGTTGCCCGGCGGGATCGATGCGGTGATCGCCCGTGCGCTCGCCAAGGATCCGGCGCAGCGTTACCCGAGCTGCGGTGCGCTCGCCACCGCGGCGGCGACCGCGCTCGGGGTCGGCCAGGATCCCGGTTCGACCGCGCAACGACCGGGACGGCAGGGTAAAGCCGGTCTCTGGGTCGGGGCACTCGCCCTGGTGGCCGCGGTGGCGATCGCGAGTGCCTTTGTGGTGACACGGGATTCGGCGACGTCGTCGAACGCTCCGTCCAGCACACCGTCCGCGCAGGCCGATCCGAACTCCTGGGCTGCCCACGAATGGGTGGTCAAAGCGTTCCCGCAACTGCTCCCGGCAACGCAGGCGGACAGCGGATACCAGGGCCTGCGCTGCGTCGCGGTCGACGGCGACCGGCCCATCGACGTGCGGCAGACGCGGGATTCGATGAACGCGTTGGCGTGCAACGGCAATCGCGATCCGGTGTTCCGCATCGTGGTGCGGTGCGGAATCGGCAAACCCGCCGACGAATTCGACCCCGCACCGGATGCGACATTCATCGGCGAAGAGAACTGGACCCGACCGACGGGTCAGGGCCACATCACCTGGAACGACAAGACCGACGTGGCAGGCCTGACGGGTGAGCTCCTGCTCCGCTTCGACGACCCGACCCGGAAGAACTGCGCGATGGGCGTCGCAGGCGGCACCTCGGGCCAGGACCTCTACGAGCGCTGGTGGCGCAACGCGCCTGTGTGAATCGATCCCGGAGTTCATCCGGGACGGGTGATGTGGGGCCGCTGGCCTCGGGCAAGGTGCCGATCATCGCGCCGGGACACCAGTTCGACAAGTTCGCCATCGGCGAGAACGTGCGCGCGGTGTACACCAAGGAACTCCCTGAGTGCCGCGGATCAGCGCTCGAACTGGGCGCGCTTGTGGTCGCCGTACGGGTCGTCGCGTTCGCGGACCGCTTCGCGGAAACCGGCTGTGGCGGCGCGCGTCTGGAAGGCGTAGCCCTCGCGGGTATGGCGGGAGATGCCGTCGAAGACGGTGCTGACCATGGCCGAGTTGGCGACGCCCTGGGTGTGCAGGGCCGAGTTGAGCGCGAGTTTGGCCATCATGAGCTGGTTGACCGGCATGCGGGCGATGCGCTGTACCAGGGCTTCGGTGCGGTCGTCGAGTTCGTCGGCGGGCCAGGATTCGACCGCGAGACCCCATTCGGCGGCTTGCTTGCCGCTGATGCAGTCGCCGGTGAACAGCAGGCGCTTGGCGCGCTGGTCGCCGAGGCGGTGCGCCCACATGCCCGCGGCGGGGATGCCCCAGACCCGGGTGGGCGGGTAGCCGATCTTGGTGTCGTCGGCGCAGATGATCTGGTCGGCGTGCAGCGCGATGTCGGTGCCGCCCGCGATCGCGAAGCCGTGCAGTTTCGCCACGGTCGGCTTGTTCGCGTGCATGAGGCTGGCGAATCCCTTGGTGAACCTGCTCATCATGGCGAAGTCGATCATCGGGTCCCAGATGCCCTGCGGATCGTGGTTGACGGCGTTGACCACCGGATCGAGCACGGTCCCGGTGACCTCGTCCGGACCGTCCGCGCCCGCGAAGCCCTGCTCGGCGAATATATCGAGGTCGTAGCCGCCGCAGAACCCTTTGCCGCGTCCGGACACCACGATGACGTGCACGCGTGGATCCAGGTCGGCTCGTTCCACGGCGTGCGCCAGATCTCGCGGGGTGTGCGGGGTGATCGCGTTGCCCTTGTCCGGGCGGTTGAAGGTGATCCTGGCGATCCGCCCGTCCCGCTCGTAGGTGAGCGTGGCGTACTCGCGCTCGAAGTCCGGATCAGGGCGATGCCGCCACGGCGAATCGGGGCCTTCGGTCCAGTTCTCGTACCAGGGCGCGGGCTGGCCGCCGGAGTTCGTGCTGCTGTTCGACACGGTGGGGTCCTTCTGGATTCGAGGTGCCGGGATGGAGAATCTGTCGAAAGCATGGCGGGTCGGAGCATTGACAGTCAATAGTGACTGTGAAATCGTCGGCCGACGACGAGAAGGGCCCGAGTTGGCAACGCGCGAAGAACAGAAGCAGGCCACCCGCGCCCGCATCCTCGACGCGGCGACCGACCTGCTGGTGCGGCGCGGCTACTCCGCGCTGACCACCGTCGCCGTCCAGGAAGCGGCCGGGCTCAGCCGCGGCGCGCTGCTGCACCACTTCCCGACCATCGCCGAACTGTCGAAAGCCCTGGTGCAGAACCTGGTCCAGCGCAACGAACAGGCGGCGCTCGCGGCGGCGGCGCGGTTCGACGCGGACGCCGACCCGGTCGACCGGGCGCTGGCGGCTCTCTACGAGTCGATGACCCGCCCGGCCGCGCAAGCCGAACTGGAGCTGTGGGCGGCCGCCCGCACCGACCCAGATCTGGCCGCCGCACTCCAGCACGCGGAACGCGCCGCGGGCCGCGACCTCGTCCGCGTCGTCGACGAACTGTTCGGCCCGGAAGTGGTGGCGCATCCGCGCTACCCGGTGATCCGCGATCTCACCATCACCGTGCTGCGCGGCACCGTGGCAGGCCGGGTCCTGCACACGTCCGAGAAATCGGCCCGTACCACCCTGCGTGAGTGGGCAGCCATCGTCCGGACAATGCTCGCCGACGCGGCAATCTGACAGCTATCGCCGGCGGTTCCGTTCTGCTTGAATGGATTCATGTGCCGGTGGATGGCGTACTCGGGTGAGCCGATCCTCGCCGAGGATCTGTTGTTCCGCCCTGAACACTCCCTGATCGACCAGAGTCTGCACTCACGTCTGGGCGCGACCACCACCAACGGTGACGGCTTCGGTCTCGGCTGGTACGGCCTCGGTGCCGAGCCCGCGGTGTACAAGAGCATCGAACCAGCCTGGAACGATCTCAATCTGCGGGAGATCGCGGGTCAGGTGCGCACACCGATGCTGCTCGCGCATGTTCGAGCCTCGACCGGGACGGCGGTGCAACGCAGCAACTGTCACCCGTTCCGGCACGGGCGGTGGTTGTGGGTGCACAACGGCGCCCTGCGCGGCTTCCACGAGACCCGGCGCGACCTGCTGGCGGCGGTCGAACCTGCGCTCTTCGCCGACATCGAGGGTTCGACGGACTCCGAAACCCTGTTCTACCTGGCCTTGACGTTCGGTCTCGTCGACGATCCCCTCGGTGCTGTCGCCCGTGCGGTCGGTTTCGTCGAGGACGTCGGGCACGCGCACGGAGTCGACCATCCGGTGCAGATGACGGTCGCGACAACCGACGGCGAATTCCTGTTGGTCTTCCGCTATTCCAGCGAGCGGCGATCGCGGTCGCTGTTCTTCTCGACCGAGATGGCCGCGTTGCGGGCGCTGCACCCCGAGGTCGAGGTGCTGCGCAGGCTGGGCCCCGAGACCCGACTCGTGGTCTCGGAGCCGCTGCGCGACCTGCCGGGCGCGTGGAACGAAATGCCGGAATCGTCGGCGGGGGTGGTGGGCCCCGGTGCCGACGAGATCCGTTCGTTCGAGCCGATCTCACCGGGCTGAGCCCAGCACGAGGATTCAGCACGACGGCGCCGATCGTCGACTATTTGGCGGGCGGTTTACGAGCACGTGTACGACGCGTGGTTTTGGCCGGAGCCGCGGCTTTCGGTTCCGGCGGTGTAGCGACCGGATCGTCGCGCCATGTGATCTCGATTTCGATTTCGGTCTCGGTACCGTCGACCTCGATCTCGAATTCCCAGCTGACCCGGTCGGCGACGACGATCTCGAGCGAATCGCCCTCCGAGCCGAATTCCACCTCCGAGCCGCTCGCCAGCGCCTTGCCTATCGCGATCAGCCGCTCGGACACCTCTTTTCGAGAGAGTTCGGACTTTCTCTTGATCTCCAACTTCGGCATGACAACTCCTAGCTCTCGGCGGTACCGGATGACACGGGATCGGTGATGGTGCGGTCAGGAAGGAGCGTGGCGGCGATGAAGCCGAGGACCCCGATGCCGGCGAGGGTGATCATCGCGGCGGCGTAGGCGTGGCCGGTGAGACCGGCGACGAGAATGGTGCCGGTCAGCGCGGTGCCGAGGGAGGAGCCGAGATTCGACACGCTGCGGGACAGGCCCGACAGCCGCCCCGGCGCCACCGCGCTGAGCAGTGCGCCGATGCCGTACACCAGCAGTCCGGCCAGAAAGCAGCGTTGACGTCCGTATCGCTCGGTGAGTTTGCCACCGGGAATCATCAACGCGGCCATCACCAGCAGGAAGATCGTGATCGCCACCTGCACGCCCTGCACCGTGATGTCGAGGTCGTTCGAGCCCGCGAAGCTACAGATGAACTGCGCCAACGCCAGTGGTATCAGCACCCCGCGCGGGGCGCTCCTGACGTCGGGACCACTCGTCCGCGACACCGGATCACTGCTCAGCGATCGGCGGGTACGCACTCACAAACATTCCTCCCTGGGCGGGGCACGGAGTTCCGAGGCCAAGCGAACCACCCGCGGGCTGGTCGCGACATCACCCGGAACGGGTGAACAGCTTCGCACCGCCGGGGGTTGACACCGCCAAAAGAGTGAGTGTACGGTCACTCACATGAGCAAGAGCGGAGTCACCCTCTCCCGATCGGATCTGCGGCGCGATGCCGTTGTCGATGCCGCGATCATCGAGTTCGCCAGGACCGGTTATCACGGCACGCCGATCAGTACGGTGGCGGCGACGGCTCAGATCTCGCCCGCGTACGTGTTCAAGCTGTTTCCCGGCAAGGTCGCGCTGTTCGTCGCGGCGCTCGAGCGGTGCTTCGATCGGATCGTGGCGGCAATGTCGGCGGGTGCGGCGCGGTCGAATGCAGAGAGTCCCGAGCAGATCCTGTACGACATGGGTGGGGCCTACGCCGAGCTCATCGGCGACAAGAGCCTGCTGATGCTGCAGGTCCACGCGCAATCCGTGGCGGACGTGCCGGAAATCGGCGCGGCGATGCGGGACGGGCTGGCCAGGGTGACCGACCTCGCCAAACAGCGCTCGGGCGCCGCGGACGAGTACGTCCAGCGGTTCATCGCCTTCGGGCAGCTCTGCCACCTGATCACCACACTCGGCCTGGACGGCAACGACAGCCCCTGGGCCAAGATCGTCACCGCGGGCATCCGCCACCCCCACGCCCACTGACCCTTGACCGCCCCCTCGCGGGGCATTTTTTCGACCCATCGAGTGATTGACCAGTCACACACTAGGAGTTCTCATGTCCACCACCGCCACCGAAATCGTCCTGCCCGGCCGCGTCGAACCCGAGGGCCTGCTGGTTACCCGGCGCGATCTGCCCGCGCCCGGCGCCGGGCGAGCACTCGTCCGGGTCGAGGCGAGCGGTGTCTCCTTCGCCGAGCAGCAGATGCGGCGCGGCAAGTACTACGACCAGCCCGCCTTTCCCTTCGTACCCGGCTACGACCTGGTCGGCACGGTCACCGCGGTCGGGGCCGGTGTCGAACCGGCGCTGATCGGCACCCGGGTCGCCGCGCTGACCAAGATCGGCGGCTGGGCCAGCCATGCCGTGCTCGACGCTGCCGACCTGGTGACGGTGCCCGCGGCGCTCGATGCCGCCGAGGCGGAAACCTTTGTCGTCAACGGGATCACGGCCTGGCAGATGCTGTTCCGGACCGCGAAGGTGCGGCCGGGGCAGACCGTGCTGGTGCACGGCGCCAACGGCGGGGTCGGCTCGACGCTCGTCCAGCTGGCCCGCGCCAACGGAATTCACGTCATCGGGACAGCGTCGGCGCGCAATGCCGAGGCCGTGCGCGCGCTCGGCGCGAGCTGGGTCGACTATCGCGGCGATGTGCCGCGGCAGGTGCGGGCGATCGCCCCCGACGGCGTCGACGCCGTGTTCGATCATGTCGGCGGCCCCGGCATCACCGATTCGTTCGCGCTGCTCGCGCCGCACGGCACGCTGGTCTCCTACGGCACAGCGGCCACCAAGAACGACGCGGGCAACTCGCGGCTGCCGGTGCTGAAGCTGCTCGGCCGGATCCTGCTGTGGAATGTACTGCCCAACAAGCGCAGTGCGCATTTCTTCAATCTGTGGGCGGGCAAGCGCAACCGGGCGGGCTTCCGCGCCCGTATCACCGAGGACCTGAGCCAGGTCTTCGATCTCGCCGCGCGCGGTGACCTGCGCGCTCAGGTCGCCGCCCGCGTCCCGCTGGCCGAAGCGGCCCGCGCCATGGAACTCGCCGAGTCGAGCACCGTCGTCGGCAAAGTCGTCATCGTCCCCTGATTCACCACCACCGCACAGGAGAACCCTTATGTCCCAGCATGTTTCCACCACCGAGACCCGTCCGTCCGCGCTGCGCGTTCTGCTCGACAACCGTCCGTCCTACCTGAGTTTCGGGATGGCGTGGCTGCTCGGTCACGGCGCGTATGCCCTGTCCCACGGCGACGATCCCGTCCTGCGATTGCCCGCCGCGGTGCCGAGCGTGCTGCTGATCGCCGGGCTGGCCATCGCGATGGTCGTCACCAGCATCGTGACGATGAAGGCCCAGCGCGGTGTCACCGGCAAGGACGCGGTGGTCGGCAATCTGCTCGCCGTGTCCTGGCTGATCGGTTTCGGCGCGCTGTTCTTCGTCATCACCGCGCTGAGTTCGGCACTGGCACAAGACGATCTGAAGATGCTGCTGTGGCCGACCGGCTCCGGCCTCATCGTCGGCCTGCTCTACCTCGCAGGCGGGGCCGCCTACCGCGACGTCCTGCAATACGCCCTCGGCGCCTGGCTGGCCCTCACCTCCTCGGCCGCGCTGTTCCTCGACGGCGCGAGCCCCTACTGGGTGCTGGCCATCGCCGGCGGTGGCAGCTACCTGGTCGCCGCGGCACTCGAACCCCGCCGCCGCGCCATCGCCGCCTGAACGAAGGAAACCGCCGCCCCGCCCGGTCCCGCCGGGCGGGGCGTCACCGCTCGAGCGGGTCACAGCCGGGGCGGCGGCCCGACTGACAGCGCCGAGCACTCATGGCGCGTGGTCAGCCGGTGCTGGTGGGTCGTGGGCGACCCGGCCTGCGGCGTGCAGGAGCTGGGCGTCGGCGACGTCGGGTGGGGTGTCGGCCGCGATCACCAGCAGGGTGAGGTGGACGCCGTCGACGCCGACGAGGTGCATGGTGTCGGGGAGCTGGTCGACGTCGGGGACTTGCGGGTCGACGTCGTCGGGGTGGTCGATGCGGCGCTGGTTGCGGCTGGCCGCGTTCCAGTCGAAGCTGATTCGCGCGGTCCGGCCGAGGCGGGGTGTGAGGGCGCTGATCAGGTCGTGGAGTTCGGCGGTGAGATTCGCCGTCCGCGGCCACCAGGCGCCGTCGAACAGTTCGGCGTGACTTTCGTGGGCGCGCAACAGCAGTCGCGGGGTGCGGGTCGGGAGGCCGAACGGCTGCCGGTCCTGTTCGGGCGCGCCCATGGCCTGGTGGTTGGTGATGTGGCGCGGACGCTCCGGGGGTTCCGGGGGCGCCTCGGGTTCGGCGGCATCGGATGCGGCGGCCATCAGGGCCTCGTGGGCGACGCGTTCGTCGGTGTCGGCGGGGATCACCTGGAGCACGAGCATGCTCGCGTCGCGGCCGAACACATACATCGTGTTCCACAGTTCGAAGTGGTAGGAATCGAGCCGGACCGTCTCCCCCGCGACCGTGATCCGGGCGGGCGCCTGCACCCAGCACGACGGGTCGTAGACGACGCGCCAGACCGGGCCGAGCCGCACGCTCAGCACCGCGAGCAGATCGGGCAGTTCGGCGGCCAGGTCGTCCGACCGTGGCCACCATGCGCCGTCGATGTATCGATCCGCCGAGGAGCGTGCCCGCATCCGCAGCCGCGGCGTGTACAGCGGCGGTACTTGATGGCGGGCGGGAGCCGCGGCAGGGCCGGATCGATGATCTTCGCGGATGCGCATGATGTTCGGTCCTTTCGTCCGGGATCCGAGGAATCGGTATCAGCTCCGGGGACCTGTACCACTCAAGTAGACGCCGATGTCCCACCCTTGTCAACGTTGTAGGTCTACACTGACAACTACAACCAACAGACGGAGGTGCCGCCATGGCCGAGGATTCGACAGATGGTGCCCGCCGTCCCGTCAGCACGGTGACCAGGGAGTCTGTACTGTCCGCCGCGCTGATGATCGTCGATCGCGACGGCGTCGACGGGCTATCGATGCGCAGGCTGGCCGAGGCCGTCGGGCGCGACCCGATGGTGATCTACCGGCACCTGCCGAACAAGGCCGCCGTGCTCGACGGCGTGGCCGAGCTGGTGTTCGAACAGCTGGTGGTCGACGCGGACGACCCCGACTGGGCGGCACAGTTGCGCGCGGTGGCCCGCTCGTTCCGCGCGGTGGCGCTCGCGCACCCGAATGTCGTTCCACTGCTGGTGACCCGGCCGTTGTCGACGCCGCTCGGCATGCGCCCGGTCGCGGTGGTCCGCCCGCTCGAGCACATCCTGCAGCTGCTCACCCGGGCCGGTTTCACCGGCGCCGACGCGCTGCACGTCTACCGCGCCCTGTTCGGCTTCCTCTACGGTCACGTGCTCAACGAGCTCCAGGAAGTGGTGGAGCGGCCGGAGGAATCCGACGAGGTCCTGCGTCTCGGCCTGCACCGCTTGCCGATCACCGAGTTCCCGCTGGTGCGCGAGCTCGCCCCGACGCTGGCCGCCTACGACGGCGCCGCCGAACTCGAACGCGGCCTCGACATCCTGCTCACCGGCCTCACCGCGACGCTCCCCGACCCGGCCTTCTGACCCCGACCGCGTCTCACGGCAGGTTCCGTGGACGTCTATATCGTTTGTCTACGTTGTAGACGATCGCTGTAGAAGTCCGTAGAATCGGTGCTACGACCAGGCGAGGACCCTATGGCCATTACCGAAGTCGCGGTCTACGCGCACCTGAGCAGAGCCGATGTCGACGCGCTCGGCGAGGAACTCGATGCGATTCGCCGCGACATCGAGGACCGGCGCGGCACGCACGACGCCGACTACATCCGGCGCACGATCGCGTTCCAGCGCATCCTCGACGCGAGCGCGCGAGCGCTGCTGGCCTGTACCGGGTCGCGGCTGGGCTGGCTGGCGGGCACCTCGGCGCTGGCCACGGCCAAGAGCATCGAGAACATGGAGATCGGGCACAATGTGTCGCACGGCCAATGGGATTGGATGAACGATCCCGAAATCCATTCCCGCACCTGGGAATGGGACATGGCGGGGGTGTCTTCGCAATGGCGGTACTCGCACAACTACCGCCATCACATGTTCACGAACGTGGTCGGCATGGACGACGACGTCGGATTCGGCGTCCTGCGCGTCACCAGGGATCAGCAGTGGCGCCCGCGCCTGCTCCTGCAACCACTCCAAAACCTCTTCCTGGCAGCCACTTTCGAGTGGGGCATCGCCCTGCACGGCCTGTACTCCGAGCGCGACCGCGCGCCGACCGACGCCGAGAAGGCCGCGCACACCAGGGCCTTGGTCCGCAAGATCGGCAGGCAGGCGGCCAAGGACTATCTTTTCTTCCCCCTCCTCAGCAGACGGCACTGGCGCCGCACCCTCACCGCAGGCATCACCGCCAACGCGCTGCGCAACCTCTGGGCCTACGTCGTCATCTTCTGCGGCCACTTCCCCGACGGCGCAGAGAAATTCACCCCCGCCGCGATCGAGCACGAGACCCGCGGCGAGTGGTATCTGCGCCAGATGCTCGGCACCGCCAACTTCGACGCCGGGCCGGTCATGGCCTTCCTCAGCGGCCATCTCTCGCATCAGATCGAACATCACCTGTTCCCCGACCTGCCCAGCAACCGCTACGCCGAGATCGCGGTGCGGGTGCGCGCACTGTGCGACAAGTACGACCTGCCCTACACCACCGGCCCGCTGCCCCGGCAGTACCTGCTGAGCCTGCGCACCATCAACAAACTCGCCCTCCCCGACTCGTTCCTCCTCGCGACCAGCGACGACGCCCCCGAAACGGCCTCCGAACGCAAGTTCGCCGCCACGGCGCCCACCGAGCCGGGACCGATCCGGCGCGGCCTGCGCACCGCGCTGCGCCGAGGCTGAATGGTGGACTCGGCGCGGAATGGCGGAATACAATTCCGCGGTATGGCGACCAGCGCGTCAGGGAAGATCGCAGTGGTGACCGGAGGTGCTTCCGGCATCGGAGCCGCGCTCGCCGAGGCGCTGGCAGACGGGGGCGCCGAGGTGTGGCTCGCCGATCGCCAACGGGAGGCCGCCGAGGAGCTGGCGCACCGCCTGCGCAGCCGCGGCGGCAAGGCGCACGCGATCGAGGTCGACGTGCGCAGCTACCCGTCGTTCCAGCAAGCCGTCGACGACATCGTGCGGCAGTCGGGCCGGATCGACTACCTGTTCAACAACGCGGGCATCGGGGTGGGCGGTGAGATCGACTCCTACTCACTCGATGACTGGAACGACGTCATCGACGTCAACCTGCGCGGTGTCGCCTACGGCATCCAGGCTGTCTACCCGGTCATGATCGAGCAGCGCTCGGGACACATCGTGAATACCGCCTCGATCGCCGGGCTCATCACCACGGCGGGACAAGGCAGTTATTGCGCCACCAAGCATGCTGTCGTCGCCCTGTCGATGACGTTGCGCGCCGAAGCGCAGCGGCACGGCGTGCAGGTGTCGGTGCTGTGCCCCGGTGTGATCCGGACCCCGATTCTGACCGGCGGCAAGTACGGCCGGATCAACATGAACGGCGTCAGCGAGGAGAAGATCCTCGGCTATTGGGAGCGGTTTCGGCCGCTGGCGCCGGAGAAGCTCGCCGAACGCGCACTGCATGGGGTGTTTCGCGGAGAGGCGATCATCGTGGTGCCCAAGTGGGGAAAGATGCTCTGGTACCTGGAGCGAATCTCCCCGGCCCTCGGCAGGCAATTCGCGAAAGGCATGGTCACGCGCATCAGGCGCGATCTAGGGCCCGACGTCTCCTGACCTGGTCGGCGAGGTCGTCGCCATGGCCGGACTGATCGCGGTGATCTTCGCCCTCGCCCGCTGATCGCGGAACTGCTGCCCGACTCCGCCGGGTGACGCACGATCCGTGTACAGCGGGTACCGGGCAGGGCAAGATAGTGCGGTGCGCGACGAGTCCAGGCTGACACCCGACGTTCCCGGGTCGAAACGAACAGGACGTTTCCGGTTCTGGCTGGCCGAGCAGCGCTGGGAGTGGTCCGACGAGGTCGCGGCGCTGCACGGATACGCCCCCGGCTCGGTGACACCGACGACGGAACTGCTGCTGGCGCACAAGCACCCCGACGACCGCGCCGAGGTCGCCGACACGCTCGCCCAGGTCGTGAGCACCGGACTGCCCTTCAGCAGCCACCATCGCCTCGTCGACACCACCGGCGCCGTCCGCCACGTGCTGGTCGTCGGCGATCAGATGCGTGATACCACCGGCACGGTGACCGGTACCGAGGGCTTCTACATCGATGTCACCGACACCGTCGACGACGAACGCCGCGACACCATCGAGGAGGCGGTGCCGGAGATCGTCGCGGCCCGCGCGCTGATCGAGCAGGCCAAGGGCGCGTTGATGACGGTGTACGGCATCTCGGCCGAGCAGGCCTTCCGGGTGTTGCGCTGGCGTTCGCAGGAGACCAACACCAAACTGCGCGATCTCTGCGAGGCGCTGATGCCGGCGGTGACCGCGCTCGGCGGCGCCGACGCGCCGACCCGCGCCCGCTTCGATCATCTGTTGCTCACCGTCCATGAGCAGGACGGCACAGCCGCGGGCCACCGGCCGTAAGTCC